>CACZTK010000073.1 GCA_902784095.1 uncultured Erysipelotrichaceae bacterium
ACAGGTTAGGTATTTGACAATTAAACGTAAATATGGTATAATGAGGTAGAGATAAATGGATAAAGTATACGTTGTTTGCCCAAATTGTGGTAAAAAACTATTCAGAATAGATAATACTAGCGAATATAAAAATATATACATTTGGTGTAAGAATTGTAAAAAAGAAATAAAAATAATAGAGCCTAAGAGCCAATCTAGTAAATAGTTTTGGGCTCTTTTTTATTTAGAAAGTAGGTGGTAATCTGGATGCTATGTTTTTAACCGCAGATAAATTACATTATGGTCGTCAAAGAATCATATTAGATTACCCTGACGGTGTTGATAAGGATAATATTTTTGAAGTAATGCAGAAAGCACTTGGTATTCATAGGGCAAACGCTAGAGATTGTGAATATTTAATAAATTATTTATTGGGTAAACAAGACATATTGAATAGACCTGATAGTCCAACAAGTAATATTAATAATCAAGTTGTAGTTAATTATGCATTTCCGATAACAAGAGAGATAGTTGGGTACACATTTGGCAGTGAGTTTGAGTTTGTACCAAAAGATATGACACTTCAAAGTGACGTTTCTAAACTTTCTGACATATATGGATATGAATTAAGTTATTACGTAGATGTTTGTTCAGCGCTTTATAGTTCCACTTGTGGTGTTGGTTATCAAATAACACTACCTAGTGAAGATATAAGTAAAGATAATACTCCTGATATTCCTATTACATATGATTATTTGGATCCTAGAACAACTTTTGTAGTACAAAGTTCTGATATAGGTAATCCTGTTATAATGTCTTGTCATTTTGTTGAAAACAAATTAACACATAAGACAGAATATACATGCTATACAAATAAATACAAATTCGAATTTATAAATATGGATCCTAAGACATTAAAAATTAGTATTAACCCAATAGGTATGAATCCGATAACAATGATTGAAAATTCAGTATTCTTAACAGGTGATTGGGAACAAGCTATTAGTGTAATGAATGCTAGTAACCAAATTGCTAGTGATTCATTAAATGATATTGAAGGTACTATAAAAGCACTATTGGTAGTGCTAGGTGCTGAGTTTGAAGATGATACTAAACTTGATCAAGTTAAAAGAAATAGGGTATTGACACTAACTAGTGGTACTGGTGATACATCAAGTTTGGATGCAAAATTCATTAGCCCACAACTTGAAAGTACAAGTGTTGAAAATATTAGACAATACTTAGAAGATGCGAGAAACGTTATTACAGGTATTCCTGATAGAAGTGCTAATTCAAGTGGTGGAGATACTGGTACTGCAGTTCTTAACAGAGATGGATGGACTGATATAGAAATAGTAGCAAGACTTAAAGAATTATTCTTCAAAAGAGGTAAAAAGCAACAACTTGCTGTTGGTTTAAAGATATTAAAAATGTTAGGTTTAATAAATAAAGATTTATCGATAGTTGATGTGGATATTTCAATAGGTAGACATACAACAGATAATCTACAAACTAAGACACAAGCATTTGCAACATTAGTAAAAACTGGAGAACTTGCTACAATAGATGCATTAGAATTAGCCAACTTAACTAATAAATCACGTGAGATGGTAGAACGTGGTGAAAAAGCAAAAAAAGATAGAGAAAAGGAAGCTATGAAAAATGCTCAGAATCAAGGAAGTTCACAAGATGATAATCAGCAAGATGATAATCAACAAGAGAATAACATAGATAATAATTAATGGTTTTGACGCCGTCGGAATCTTCGGATGTCCGATTAAAGAGAGTGGTATCCGTGTGAGCCACTCCAAAAGCGATAAACATAAAATTGACCTACCTATCGGTCGTTTAAATAATGTAGGATTCTATTCGACAGAGAAGTCGTTTAATCACTAGAAGGGAGAAATGAAATATGGATGAGTTACAAGCTCTATTAGGTGATGCTTATAAAGAGGGCATGACTGTGGAAGAAATTGGAAATTTCTTTAAAGGTAAGAAATTTGCTGATTTATCAACAGGAAATTACGTTGATAAAAACAAATATACCAATGAAGTAAATAATTTAACAAATCAGTTAAATCAAACTAAACAAGAATTAAATGATAAGTTAACTGATGAAGAAAAAAATTCAAAGGCTAGTCAAGAACAAGCTAACGAAATCGAAAGACTTAAAAAATTACTAAGTGATAATACCATTACAGGTAACAAAAACACAGTAATTGGTATTATGACTGAAAGTAGAGACACACTTGGAATCGATGTTACTGATTCTGACTTTGTATCATTTGTTGAAAATATCACAACAGAAGATACAGATAAAAGTACAAAAATAGCCAATTATGTATCAAAAATCATAAAAGATTCCTATGAAAAGGGTAAACAAGACGCTTTGAAAGATTCTATGGGTGATTTTGGTAAAGGCAAAGGTAAATCAGGTTCCGAAGGTGGAGACGAAATCGGAGCTATAGGTAAAAGATTAGCTGAAGCAAAAAACAAAAAAGATGCTAATAAAACAGATTACAATTATTTTAAATAAGAGAGGAGAATAAAAGATGATTGAAAAAACAACATATGGAAACCGTAAAATGATTTTAATAAGTCAAGATAGTTTCCACGTTGCATTACCTGTAAAGGTAAGTGGAACTGCTGGTGCTACACTTAAAGCAGGACAACCATTAGTTGGTAATATTGCTAGTAGATTATCTACAGAATTTACAGCAGGAACAGAAAACGCTAGTGGTATATTACTACATGAAGTAGTATTAGACTCAAACGGAAAAGGAAATGGTACAATTGTTGTAGCAGGTTGTATCGATAAATTAAAATTAGATAGCGATATGGTTACAGCTATAACTACTGCAGCTATCGATAATATTATATTAACGGAAGGAAGTGCTATCTAATATGCCAAAAATCTTTGATTTAGTTACTGCAAGTGATTTAGCAGTATATTGGACTGAAAAGAATCAAAACACTCAACCATTATTAGGTGCTACATTATTCCCAAGAAATAATGTACTTGGTACTGAATTAGAGTGGATTAAAGGTGCTAAGAACCAACCAGTAGCATTAAGATTATCTAGTTATGATGCTAAGGCTATTCGTAGAGATGTTCAAGGTATCGAAAAAGTAAAAACTGAAATGCCATTCTTCAAGGAATCAGTTTATATTGATGAAAAATTACGTCAACAATTAAATAACATGATTGCATCTAACAATCAATCAGTTATTGATAAGATTCTTGACAGAATTTATGATAGTGAAACTGCATTAATAGATTCATCTGAAATTTCATTAGAAAGAATGAGAATGGAACTATTAACAACAGGTACTATCACATTATCTTCAAACGGACAATCATATAACTATGATTATGGTCTAGCTAATTATCAAAAACAAACTGTTAATAAATCTTGGAGTGATCCAACAGCTGACATTATTGGAGATATTACTGAATATGTTGAAGATATGAAAGCTAGAGGAGTTACTATAACTCGTGCAGTATGTAATTCAAGTGTTGCTAAATACTTCAGAACTAATGAAGCTATGAAAAATGCAATCTACGTATTCGCTCAAGGAACTGTTAATATAACAACTGAGAGAGCTATTGATTATATTTACAATGAAACTGGTGTACGTATTGCAGTTTATGATAATGTTTATGTTGGAGAAGACGGTGAACCCGTTAAATATATACCAGATGATACATTTGTAATGTTACCAGATGGAGATTTAGGAACAACTACATTAGGTGTTACTCCTGAGGAATCTGATTTAATGAATAACTTAAACGCTGAAGTTTCTATTGTAAACGGTGGTGTTGCAGTTACTACTAGTCAAATTGTAGATCCAGTTAACGTAGAAACTAAAGTTTCAATGGTTGGTTTACCATCATTCGAACGTGCTGATGAAATCGTTATCGTTGATGTATCTGCTTAATATTAAGGCTGAGAGAAATAGTTAATGATAAAAATTTCAAAAGATAAAATAACTAAGGTTGTAACAAGAGGTGCGTATGAATCTTTCTACAAACCTCTTGGTTATATTATTAGTGAAGATAAAAAACCAATGACTAGTAAAATATTTAATGAATCAGTAAAAAATGAAGATAAAGAGGTAAATAAATTAGCAAGTGCTAAATCTACTAAAATCAATGAAGACAAAAGAAAGTAGGTGTAACTATGCTTTATAAAATAAAAGATAATTACTATATTCTAGTTGACGGAAAGTATGTTGAAATATCATTTAAAAGTGAAAATGATGGTATTTCTATAATTCCTGATAGAAAAAAATTTATCGAAAAAAATTCTAGCGTGAACGCTGAACAAATATTATTCGATGACAAGTTTAAAGAAAAAATCAAATCTAGTATGAATAAACCATCTAGTAGAAATAGTTTATCTATAGGTTCACATAATGATGACAATAGATAGGAGGTAATAGTATGAAAGAAGGTTCTAAGACTATTAGTGAATTAGCTAAGTCTTTAAAAATTTTATTAAAGACTAGAGATTTCAATATAAGTGATAGTTTTGAAGATAAATTTACATTAGAATACGAGATAAAAAGAGCCATCGATGAAATAAACAAATGTAGAAGATTCGAACCAACTGAAGACAAATTATACGATCCTAAATATGAGAGTTTGATATTACCTTTATCTATATCTGCTTTTGCGAAAATAGGTGCAGAAGGAGAAATGACTCATAGTGAAAATGGTGTTATAAGAAATTATACATCTGGTGGAGACTATCCGAAAGATGTTTTAAAGGGTATAATACCATTAGCAAAGTAGGTGATTTTATGAGAAACCTACGTAGAAACAAAAGACCTTTATATCTTTGTAAAAAGTATAAAGATGGATTACTTGATAAATATCAAGATCCTATAAAAATATATGAAAATTATATTCCAACAAATAGTGAGGGTGATTTAATATCAATTGGTATGGACTACCCTATGTATTTGAGAATAAAAACTAACATTAATGAAAAAGATTTATTTCATCCTAAAGATAGATTATATGTGTATAAAGAATTACCTTTAAATGATCCATTATGTAAAGAAGCTGATTATGAAGTTTATAAAAAACCTATGATTTATATAAATGAAGTCGAAGTTATGCTTAAACGTTTAAGTAGTGATGAAGATGAATAATATAGATATAAATGTAACAGACATTAATCAGATAAAAAGAGTGATAGATGCTCTAGAAAATCTTAGAAAAGATTTACTAGATGCCAATACTAAAATAATGGATGACGTATCCGAAAAAGCTGTAAATTATATAAATTTACAATACACTAGTTCACCAAATAGATTAGATCCTAATATAGATTTTGGAAGTATAAGAACTGAAATTGATAAGAAAGAAAATGAATATAACATCGTGGTTACTGGTAAAGATGTTGTATACGAAGAATTTGGTACAGGTGATGAAGGACAAAGAAGTCCTCATCCTGAAAAATCTAGATACAATTTAAATCCATATAATAGTGGACCGCAAATAAGAGATGTCAGTTCACT
>CACZTK010000074.1 GCA_902784095.1 uncultured Erysipelotrichaceae bacterium
GCTGAGGCTTATTTAGGAGAAAAAGTTACTAAGGCAGTTATTACAGTTCCAGCATACTTTAATGATAGTCAACGTCAAGCAACTAAGAATGCAGGTAAGATTGCAGGCCTTGAAGTAGAAAGAATTATCAATGAACCAACAGCAGCAGCTTTAGCATATGGACTTGAAAAAGAAGAAGGACAAACAATTCTTGTTTACGATTTAGGTGGAGGTACATTCGATGTATCAATTCTTGAATTAGGTGATGGTGTATTTGAAGTTAAATCTACAAATGGTAATAACCATTTAGGTGGAGATGACTTTGACCAAGCTATTATTGATTACTTAGTTTCAGAATTTAAGAAAGAAAATGATATTGATTTAAGTAAAGATAAAATGGCAATGCAACGTCTTAAAGAAGCTGCAGAAAAAGCAAAGAAAGATTTATCAGGAGTTGTTTCAACACAAATTTCTGCACCATTTATTGCTAAGGGTGATGATGGAGAACCAGTTCACCTAGATATGGAACTTTCTCGTGCTAAATTCGAAGATTTAATTCGTGATTTAGTAGAGTCAACTTTAGAACCTGTTAGAAAAGCATTAAAAGATGCTAAAATGACAGCTAAAGATATTGATAAAGTAGTATTCGTTGGAGGATCTACTCGTATTCCAATGGTATATGATTTAATTTCTAAAGAATTAGGAAAAGAACCATCTCGTGAAGTTAACCCTGATGAAGTTGTTGCTATGGGAGCAGCTATTCAAGGTGGAGTATTAACAGGAGATGTTAATGATATAGTATTACTTGATGTTACACCATTATCACTTGGTATTGAAACATTAGGTGGAGTTATGACTACATTAATTCCTAGAAATACAACTATTCCAACATCAAAATCTGAAGTATTCTCAACAGCAGCAGATAATCAACCAGCAGTAGATGTACATGTATTACAAGGTGAACGTCCAATGGCAGCTGACAATAAAACACTTGGAAGATTCCAATTAACAAATATTCCACCAGCTCCACGTGGTGTTCCTCAAATCGAAGTTAAATTTGATATTGATGCAAATGGTATTGTTAATGTTACTGCTAAAGATTTAGGAACTAATAAGGAACAATCAATTACAATTACATCATCAACTACTTTAACTGATGAAGAAGTAGAAAAGATGATGAAAGAAGCAGAAGCTAATAAAGAAAAAGATGAAAAGAGAAAAGAAGAAGCAGAAGCTAGAAATGAAGCTGAGCAAATGATTTTCCAAACAGAAAAGTCACTTAAGGATTTAGGAGATAAAGTTGATTCTAAAGAGAAAGAAGAAGTAGAAGAATTAATTAAAGACTTAAAAGAAGCTTTAGGAAAAGATGATATTGAAGATATTAAATCTAAGAAAGAAAAATTAAGTGAAAAAGCAATGGCGCTTGCAGCTAAAGTATATGAACAAGTAAATAAAGAAAGAGCTGATGCAAGTAATAGTACTGAAGAAGTAAAAGAAGATAAAAAAGATGATAATGTAGTAGATGCAGATTACGAAGAAAAATAATAATGGTAAGTAAAAGTTCTAGGTGACTAGAACTTTACTTCGTAAAAAGGAGTTTCCATGAAAAAGTATAACAGTAGAAATGAAGTTCCAGAAAAATATAAATGGGATTTAACAGATTTTTTTGCTAGTAGTGATGAATTTGATAAAGAACTAGTTAAGATAACTAAGTCAGTTGATGAAGAAAAAAAATATGTAGGTTGTTGCAAAGATGCTGATAAATTGTATGAGTTTTTAGAAGAAGATACTCTTATTTCTGCATCTTTAGAAAACTTATATGTATATGCATACTTAGTAAATGATCAAGAATTGGGAATATCTTCAAGTATTGAAAGAAAGAGTAAAGTAGAGAATTTACTTAATACTTATAGTAATGTAACTAGTTTCTTCAATCCAGAAATTTTAAAATTATCTAAAGAAGAATATAATAGTCTATATAATAATAAAAAATTAGCTAAATATAAATGTATGTTAGATAGGATATATAGGAATAAAGATCATATTTTATCTGAGAAAGAAGAACAAATAGTTAATGATTTAGTATCAGCATCTAAACATTTTGCTGATATGTCTTCTACAATGTTAAATAGTGAACATGATTATGGAAGTGTTATAATTGATGGAGAAAACACTGAGATAAGATCTACAAATTTTAGAAATATTTTAAGAAATAAAGATAGTAATATAAGAAAAGAAGCATATTATAAATTTTATAAAGTATTAAATCAATATGGTACTAGTTCAGCACAATTCTTAGACTCTCAAGTTAAAACGAATTTAGCTATTTCAAAGATTAAAAGATTTAATGATTATATGGATCAATCATTGTTTTCAAATAATATGAATAAGAATATATATAATACATTAGTTAAAGTTACAGAAAATAATGTTGATGCTTTACAAGAGTATTTTAAGATGTATAAGAAAGTATTAAATCTAAAAGAATTGAATTCATATGATTTAAGTCTTGATTTAGAGTCAAGTAGTAAGGAGTATTCTATCGAAGATTCTTGGGATATTATTAGAAATGCATTGAGTCCTTTGAAAGAAGATTATTTAAAACATTTTAATAGAATAATAGATAATAGATATATTGACTATTGTGAGTATAAAGGTAAATGTAGTGGGGGATACTCATTCTCAACAATGAATAGAAATTCTCGTATTCTAATGAGTTTTAATGGTAATTTAGAATCAATATCAACTATTATTCATGAAGCTGGACATAATGTACATCATCAATATCTAAGTGAAAATAATGATTTAATATATCGTTCTGTATCTTCTATAGTTGCAGAAGTGGCTTCTCTTACTAATGAATGTTTACTATCTAGTTATTTAGCTGAACACGGAGAAACTAAAGAAGAAAAGAAGTCTGGAATTTCTAATATATTATCAGTAATATCATCTAATCTATTTGGAGCAGTTAGAGAGGCTAAGATGGAAGAAGATTTCTATAATTATGTTTTAGATGGTGGAAGTATAACTAAAGATTATATGGATGATTTAACAAAGAAATCTTTAGAAAAGTATTATGGTTCTACTGTTAAATTAGATGATTATTCAAAAGTTTCATGGACAAGGAGAAGCCACTATTATATGAATAACTATTATTTATATAGTTATGCCATATGTATATCAGTGGCAACATCAGTCGCAGCTAAAATACTTAATGGTGATAAAGATATGTTAGAAAAGTATATGAAGTTCTTAAAAACAGGTTCTGATGTATGGCCAGTTGATGCTATTAAGATATTAGGAATTGATTTAGAACAAGAAGATGTATATCTTGATGCCATTAATTATTTTAAATCATTGATTAAAAAATATGAAAGTATAGATAAAGAGGTGTAATTATGGCAGATAAACGTGATTATTATGAAGTGCTTGGGGTTTCTAAGACTGCTAGTACTGATGAAATAAAATCAGCATTTAGAAAAAAAGCAAAACAATATCACCCTGACTTGAATAAAGATAATCCTGATGCAGCAGAGAAATTTAAAGAGGCACAGGAAGCTTATGAAGTTTTATCAGATGATAATAAAAGAAAAATGTATGATCAATACGGACATGCTGGAGTAAATAATTCTGGTGCTGGTTTTTCTGGATTTGGAGGAGCAGGTTTTTCTGATTTTGACTTTGGTGATATATTCGATAATATATTTGGTGGTGGCTTTGATTTTGGAGGAGGAAGAACTTCATCAAAAAATCGTGCTACACGTGGATCGGATTTATTGATGAAAATAACTCTAGATTTTGAAGAAGCTATTTATGGATGCGAAAAGGATATTAATCTTGATGTTGTTGAATCATGCGATGACTGTGATGGAAAAGGTGGACATGGTGAAACAACTTGTTCTACATGCCATGGAAGTGGTTCTATAACAACTGAACAACATACGATTTTAGGTTCTTTTGTTTCAAAAACAGTTTGTCATGTATGTGGTGGAACTGGAAAGACATATGATAAAAAATGTTCTACATGTCATGGAACTGGAAAGGTTAGAAAAAATAAAACTATTTCAGTTAGTATTCCATCAGGAATAGACGAAGATGATCGTTTACGTGTTTCTGGAAAAGGTAATCCTGGTATAAATGGTGGTTCTAATGGTGATTTATATTTAGAGTTTAGTATTAAAAATCATGAGTACTATAAGCGAAATGGTGATGATATATATCTAGAAGTTCCTATTACTATAACTGAAGCAATTCTAGGATGTAAGAAAGATATACCAACTATTTATGGAAATATAAAATTGACTATACCTGCTGGAAGTGATTCTGGAGATAAACACCGTATAAAAGGTAAGGGTGTAGATAATAAAACAAGAAGAACTAAAGGAGATATGTATATTATCCTAAAAGTAATTACACCAAAGAAATTATCACGTGAACAAAAGAAGATAATTGATGAACTTAGTAAAACAGACTTAGAAGATTCAGTTATAAATAAATTCAATGACTTTACAAAGAAAAATGACAAGTAATTGTCTTTTTTCTTTACATTTGTATCTGACAAATTTATGTCAAATTAAATAAAAGTATTAATTTGTTTTATAAAATGCAGTATAATTGTATTAATAGTATAAGGAGTGTTTTATAATGACAAGAAAGAAAAAGAAGTTAAGATTAAAAATAGATTTTGTAACATGTTTGGTAATTGCTTTGGCAGTTGTTATTGTAGGATATGGTTTAATATATATGAAGGGTAGTAAACCTAAACAAAAGGTTGATACTAAAAAATTAGTTATGAAAGAACTTGCTGATGATAAAAAAGAACAAGAAGAGAAAAAAAGCAATTCTATTGATGTTGAATCAAAGATAGTTAAAGATTTATATGGTAGAGTAACAAGTGTTGATGGTGAGTATAAATATTGGATGTATACTGACTATGATCAAATTACAGATACAACTTCTAATATGACTGCGTCAACTGCAAAAGAAATAATAAAAATGAATTTTGTAGGTAATAGTATTGATTCCAGCAAGGCAGAAACTGTTACATGTGATAACAAAGTACCAGATATTATTGCTAATACTAGAAGTGTTTGTTCAAATAATAAAAGAAATCATGCTAATCAAGAAGAAGTTGGTTACAAAAAAGATTATGTAGGTAGTATATATACTTCTATATTTGGTGGAACATTTACACCAGATAGTACAATACCATTATATATAGCTCCAAATAGTGGGGAAGTATATTATTATGTAGATGCATTAAGTATGTATATAAAATATTATGGAGAACCTAATAGTGTAGCAGCAAATGGTTCATATACTGGAGAATTATCAAAAGTAACAGAGGAAAATAAACAATTAGAATTACTAGAAAATGTTACAAATGGTGATAATAAGATTAAGTTTAAATATACATTTGAAAAAGAGAATAATGGAAATTATATATTTATAAGTAGAGAAAAAGAAGATTAAATCTTCTTTTTTTTTAATATATCATGGTATGTAGAATTCTTTCTGTATTTCTAAAGTTTAGTTTTGCAACATCTTTCAATTTATTTTCTCCATATTTTTCAACTAATTCTTCACCAATAGTATCAACATCTTTTCCAGCTCCTTTAACAAGTGGAAGAGAAACACTATCACATAATTTATCAAATTCTTTTAAGAAAATATATCTACTAATTACTGATGAAGCAGCAACAGCTAAATTTTTATCTTCTGCTTTAGTCATAAAGGTTATTCCTCTTTGAATATTTGGAATACCATTTAGGTACTCATAATATCTAGCTTCTTTAGCAAATTCATCAATAATAATATAATCATATTTAGGTTTTTCTTCTTGAATTAATTGATATAATGCTTTATTATGCATAATAGATTTTATTTTATTCATATTAACATTTTTGTCATACTTTTCATTGTATTCTTTATTAGATAAGATAATACTTCTATACTTAATTCTTTTTGCTATTTCTGGAGCTATCTTTTTAATTTTATCGTCTGTTAGTTTTTTAGAATCGGCAACACCTAGTTTTTCTAAAAATTCAATATCATCACGTGATACAAATGAAGCTGTAACAACTATTGGGCCAAAGTAATCACCAGTACCAACTTCATCTGAACCAACTGAAGAAGTATGATAATATTTATTCTCTTTAGGAGATTCTGTTTTTTCCTTAGACTGTTCTAAAGCCACACCCCACATTGAAGCATCAACATCGGCAGAAGTTCCTTGAAACATTACTTTACCTGATTCATACATTGTTATTACTGTATCTTCATCTTCTGCTTGAAATACTACATAAGGAATAACTTTATCTCTTTTTTTATCTTTATAATACTCAATCATTTTTTGTTTTATCTCATCATTTACTTTTATTACAACGTTCATAAAAACACCTCAAATTTATTATAGCACATTTTTTAAAATAGAGTTATAATTATAATAGGAGGAGATAATATGAATATAAATGTTTTTGATATTGGTATTGTTTTATTAATAATCATGTCTGCTGTTTCTGGAATGAAACAAGGAGCATTAAAATCATCAATTAATTTTATTGGAACTATCTTAGTTTATGTTTTAGCATTTCTTTTTAAGAGTAAGGTAGGTGTACTTTTATGTAAACTATGTCCATTCTTCAATTTTGATGGTTATCCAACTTTAAATATTTTACTATATCAAATGATTGCTTTTGTTTTAGTAGCAGGAGTATTATTTATTATATTTAATTTTATAATGAAAGCTACAGGTATAGTACAAAGATTAGTTGATATGACAATTATTTTAAAATTACCTTCATCTATTCTTGGTTTTGTTGTAGGCTTATTTGAAGGATATATTGTTATGTTTATTGTTTTAGCAGTTTTAGCAGTACCATTTAGAAACTTTGATATGTATCAAGACTCTAAAGTAATTAATACTATTTTACATAAAAGTCCTATACTAACTAAGTCTTTAGGTGGGGTTATTGATAGCCTAGCAGATACAATTAAAGTTACAACAAAAATGGAATCTAATGAAATAGATCAAAAAAATACAACTAATCTTGATATTATGGGAGCTTATTTAGATAATAATATTATAAGTAAAGAAGATGCCTTAGATATTATTGATATGGATAAGTTTGATACAGTACCAGGAATTAGACAATATGTAGAATCATATCAAAAAAAATAATCTAGTTTAACTAGATTTTTTTTCTTCTATAAATTCATCACTAATAATTTTATAATTGTGTATTGATAGATTTTCAATATCAGTATTTTTTACTAATACTATGTATTTTATTTTTTGATCAAAACTTTTTTCTATTATAATACTATCTCTTAGAATATAGTTTAGTTGTTTTTCATTAGTATAATCTGCTTCAATTTCAATTTTTTTAGCAGGTACTAAACTAATTAAACTAACACTTTTCAAAGGTTCTGTAATACTTTTAGTATATGCACGTATTAAGCCACCAGCACCTAGTTTTATACCTCCAAAATATCTTATTACGATTGCTAGAACTTTATTTAGGTTTGATTGCTCTAATACATTTAAAATAGGTGCACCTGCAGTATTAGATGGTTCATTGTCATCACTGCATCTTTTTATATCACCTAAGATATAGGCATAAACATAATGAGTTGCTTTTGGATATTTAATTTTAGCTTCTTCAAGATGTTTTTTTACTTCATCAATACTTTCTATTTTAATAAGTAGTGTTATAAATTTTGAATTTTTAATAATAAGTTCATTTTCTATATTATTCTTAATAGTATTCATAATAATCTCCATTCATATATATTATACATATTTTTTTAATTTTTTTCTACTTAATATGGTATAATATATTAGTCTTATATAAAGGAGGAAATATGAGTACTATTTATAAATTAGAAAATATATATAAAACATATCCTTTTAATGATCATATTGTTCATGCTTTAGAAAATATTGATTTAGAAATAACAGAAGGTGAAGTAGTAGTTATCTTAGGACCTAGTGGTAGTGGAAAATCAACTCTTTTAAATTTACTTTCAGGACTTGATAATCCTACTAAAGGAAAAATATACTATTATAATGATAAGATTACTCATTATACAGACTTAGAGTTATGTGAGTATCGTAAAAATCATTTAGGTTTTATATTTCAAAGTTATCATTTGATTCCTAATTTAACAATAGAAGAAAATATCTTACTTGGAAAACAATTATCCAAAAACCCAATAGATGTCGATGAAGTTTTAAAAGCAGTTGACTTATATAATCAAAAGAATAAATATCCATATCAGTTATCAGGAGGACAAATGCAGCGTGTTGCGATTGCTAGAAGTTTAGTTAAGAATCCTGAAGTATTGTTTTGCGATGAACCAACAGGAGCTTTGGATGAAAAAACAGGTAAAAAAGTATTAGGGCTTCTTCAAAATATAAATAATAAATATCATACAACAATGATTATAGTAACACATAATCCTTCTATTGCAGGGATTGCTAATACAGTAATTAAAATGAACAGTGGTAAAATTATTGAAATAATAAAGAATACCGAAATAAAATCTGCTGAAGATTTGAGGTGGGCATAATGAGATTATTATTTATAAATGCTTTTAAAGGATTAAGTAGAAAAAAAGTTCAAATGATGTCTATTATTTTCATGGTAATGTTATCTACTGGAATATATTCATCTATGTCTATGGCATTAGATTGTATGGAAGATAGATATTATAATTATTTAGAAACTCAAAATGTTGAATATCTAAGTGTTGATGCTAATATTAATTATAAAAAAGATATTAGTAGTGATTTAATTGGTGAGTTATTAAAGAAAGATTTAACAGATGATGAAAAACAACTTATTTATATGTATAAAGCTTCTCTTAATATGCCTGATAATTCTAATAATCCATTAGATTCAGAAGTATTTAAAGCCCAATTGAATACTATTTTTTCAAAGTATGATTTGGTAATGGATTTAAAAGAAAAGAAAATAGCTAGTCTAAAAGATAAATATAATTATGATTATGAACTTGATATTAGTAAAACATTAAAAGAAGATAATACTTATTTAAAAATAATTCCATATAATAAAGATAAAAGAATAAATAAAGCTTATTTAGTAGAAGGAAAATTACCAACTAAAGATAATGAAATAACAATAATGCCTAAATATGCTGAAATTAATAATATTAAAATAGGTGATAAATATAAAATAGAAGATAAAGACTATAAAGTAGTAGGTTTTACTTATGCACCAGATTATATTTATCCCCTTATATCTTTTTCAATTCCTATATTTGATGAAGCTACAAACAATGTAGTATATATAAATAATGATAATTATAAAGATATAAAAGGTAGTGAAGAAAAAACTTATTCAATAGTTTATAATGATCCTAAAGTAAAAAGACAGTTTGAGATTACAGATGCAACTAAAGAAAAGTTTAATGATAAATCAATGCTTAAAATTTTAAATAGTAGTGATATTACAATGAGTCCTTTTACTCTTACAAGATTAGGAAGAATAGCTTCTTTACAAATAGAATTTGTGACTGATAAATTATTTGCTAAATATTTTATGTATTTATTATTATCAATATCAATTATTGTAATAACAATTATTACTAAGAAAAGAATAGATGACGAAAGAATGCAAATAGGTGTTTTAAAATCATTAGGATATTCTAGATTTAGTATAGCAGTTAGTTATTTAACATATCCAGTAGTTGGAAGTGTTATAGGTGGGATACTTGGTTTCTTACTAGGCGTTATATTTACTAAACCTGTTGCTAGTATCTATATAAGTTACTTTGTTATACCACTAAAACATTATAAAATAGATTTTATATATTTATTCAATTCCATTAGAATACCATTAATATTTTTATCAATTCTATGTTATTTAGTAGCAATTATTCTTCTTAAGAAAAAACCAATAAAACTACTTAGAGAAGGTAGTAATTTAAAAGTAAATATATTTAGTAAAATAATTAATAAAATTACAGCTAAATTACCATTTAAATATAGATTTAAATATTCTATAGCATTTCGTTCTATCCCTAAATTATTGGTTGTTGCGATAACATCATTTACAACAGGTATGTTAATAGTATTAACACTAATAGGTATGGATTTAATGGATACTACTATAGATAAAACATTTAGTGGTATGAAATATAAATACTTAGTTATTATGAATAATGTAGAAAAAGATAAAATTGATACTAATAGTGATTATGTTTTAAATACTAATTTAGTTTTAAAAGAAGTAGAGGATAAAGATAAGAAAATACGAAAGATTAAGAATAAAAAAGATGATGTAGTAGTATCAATAAATGGAATAGATTTAGATAGTAAAAGTGTAGATATCTATGATAAAAATAATAAATCTATTAAAGAAATAATAAAAGATGATGATTGTATTATTATTAATTCTAATACTCATGAATTATATGATATAAGCGTTGGTGATAAATTAACATTAAAAGTAGATGATACAACTTCAGTTAATTACAATGTCTGTGGTATTTCAGAAGAATATATGAATTATACTGCTTATGTAAATAGAGATTCATATAGTAAAAAACTAGGATTTAAAGAAAGTGTATATACTACTATTTATTCTAAGAATAAAGATTTTGCTGATATGAAAAACTTAGATTTAGATACATCTAATAAAATAGCAACTATTCTAAACTTTGTTGATTTAAAAGATAGTATTAAGAAAAGTTTAGATAAATATAATGGTACTATCTATATAGTTATTGCTTTTGCATCTATTATGGCATTTGTAATAATCTTAGTAATTGCTAATATTATAGTAGAAGAAAATAAGAAAACTATTTCTTTAATGAAAGTTATGGGATATAAGAATAAAGAAATATCAGGAGTAGTTTTAAATATATATACACCTATAATTATTATTAGTTATTTATTAAGTATTCCTGCAATGATTAAATTCTTAGAAAAAGTTATTTCATTATTATCTAATGATACTGAATTAACTATTCCAATTACATTATCTTATCAAAAAGCAATTATTGGTTTAGTATTCCTTTTAGGAGCATATTATATTGCTTTAGCTATATGTAAAAGAGTATTAAATAAAATACCACTTGCTGTGGCATTAAAAAGGGAGTAGGTGATAAAGATGAGTTTAATAGAGATAAAGAATGTAGTTAAATACTATAAATTAGGTAATGAAAAAAATTATGCGTTAGATCATATTTCCTTAAATGTTGAAGAAGGAGAAATAATAGTTATTTTGGGACCAAGTGGGTCTGGTAAAACAACGTTATTAAATTGTATGTCTGGTCTTGAAAAAGTAACATCAGGTAAGATAATGTATGATGGTAAAGATATCTGTAAATATAGTGATCACAAAATAACAAAATTTAGGAAGAAAAATATTGGATTTATTTTTCAAACATATAACTTATTAGAAAATCTAAATGTATATGAGAATGTTTTAGTAGGAGCAAATCTTGGTAATAGAAAAGTTGATATAGATGATATCTTAGAAACTGTTTCATTAAAAAGACATAAGAAGAAGATGATGTATCAATTATCAGGTGGAGAACAACAAAGAGTGTCAATCGCACGCGCACTTGCTAAAAATGCAAAAGTAATGTTTTGTGATGAACCAACAGGAGCTTTGGATGAAAAGACTGGTAAAAAAGTATTAGAGGCTTTAGTAGATGCTAATGAAAAGTATAAAACTACTATGATTATTATTACTCATAATCCTGGTATTCAATATATTGGAGATAAAATAGTAAGATTAAATAGTGGTAAAATAGTTAGTGTTGAAGAAAATAAAAACAAGATTAATCCAAAGGATATTCCTTGGGGATAGTGTAAAGAAAAGAATTATTTAGTGTAATTCTTTTTTATTTTATGATAGACTTAAATTAGGAGGTATATTATGGAATATAAGAAAGATATAAGTAAGAATATATTTAGAGGTTATGATATTAGAGGTATTTATCCAACTGAGATAGATGAAGATACTGCATATACTATTGGACTTGGTTTTGGTAGTCATATTAAAAGTATTGGTAAGACAAATTGTATAGTTGGGCATGATAATAGATTATCTAGTGATGTTTTATATAATGCATTAATAAAGGGTATTACTGAAACTGGTATTGATGTTATTAGTTTAGGATTATGTACAACTCCAATGTATTATTATGCATGTATAAAATTAAAAACATATAGTGGAGTAATGGTTACAGCTTCACATAATCCAAAAGATGATAATGGATTTAAATTTGCATTTGATGAAGCAGGTAACTGTAAAGGACAAGAAATTCAAGATTTCTTAGAA
>CACZTK010000075.1 GCA_902784095.1 uncultured Erysipelotrichaceae bacterium
ACTTCATGTAACATAGTAAATGATTTTTCAGTTAATTCTTCTTCATTTAAATTCTCATCTTTTAGTTTTTCTTTAATACTCTTTAAAACAATATCTCCATATAATTCTGTTGCGATACGCTCTTCTATTGAATGTGGAAGAGGTTCTCCATACCAATCTTTTGCTTTATTATAAACTAAGTCTGTAACAACTCTAGGACAATCTAGATAAGAAGAACCATCATCACTTTTTACACGTGGAGAGAATGGTATTCCACCAGTATCAATAATAACTTCAACTATTTCAACCATATCTGCAATTAAATTAGTATTATCAATAACTATCTTTTTAATTAAATTTTCATCTTCTAAGAATTTAAAATCTTCTAACATTTCATTAGTAGTTCTAAAATGATTAGATGGTATTTCTTTAATATTATTTCTTGCTAGTGGATGACGACCTCCACCTGGAACTTTTTGATTAACAATAATTTCTCTATATATTTTGTCATCTCTTTTTATATGGTGAACATCACCTGTAGCAACAATAATTTTACCAGCTTCTTCTGTAACTCTGATTATCTTTTTTAAATGTTCAGCCACTTCTAGATTATTAGCAAAGTCACCTGATTGAATTAGATGATCATAGCATTCTATAGGTTGAACTTCTACGTAATCATAGAATCTTATAATATTTGAAAGTTCATCATCACTTTTACTACGTGCTTCTAAGAAAACTTCACTTTCATAACAACCGCTACCTATTAATAAACCTTCTCTATTTTTTTCTATTTCACTACGAAGGATTCTTGGAGTTTTATATAAATATGTTGTATTTGCAAGAGAAACTAATTTAAATAAATTCTTAAGTCCTGTTTTATTTTTAACTAATATATTTACATGATAACTCCTACCATATTTATGAATTTCATCATGTGATACGAGTTTATCTAATTCATTCATTTTTTCAATATGTTGATTATCTAGTTTTTCTAGCATTTTATGAAAAACTAAAGCTGTTCCCTCTGCATCATAATCTCCTCTATGATGAGCTTCTTCATCCCAAGGAACATTATATCTTTTAACAAGTGCTGATAATGAATGTCTTGCATATGCTGTATCTAGTGTTCTTGATAATTCTAAAGTATCAATAACTGGATTTTTGAAAGTACCTAAATTATATTTTTTATATGCCATTTCTAAGAATGAAACATCAAACTTAGCATTATGTGCAACCATAGGTAAGTCTCCTACCCAATCAACAAATCTTTTAATGGCATTTTCTTCTGTATCTTTATCAGCAAGCATATCATCAGTAATATTTGTAATATCTACTATTTTTTGAGGTAGTTTTCTACCAGGATTTATAAGTTCATCATAACGCTCTAATATTTCACCATTTCTAATCTTAACGGCACCAACTTCAATAATAGAATCAGTACCACCCGCATTAAATCCTGTTGTTTCAAAGTCAAATACAACAAAAGTCTCTTCCAACATCACTTTATCTGTTGGTCTTGTTACTATGTCAACACTATCATCAATTAATGTAAGTTCTGCTCCATATATTGCTTTAAAAGGTTCTTCCCCTTCTGCTAATTTTTTATTATGAGAAGTTACAAAATTAAAAACATGTGGAAATGACTGAACTCCATTATGGTCAGTAATTGCAATTGCTTTATGTCCCCAAGAAATAGCTTGTTTTAAAAGAGCTTCTTCATCGCATAAACCATCCATTTGACTCATCTTTGTATGAGCGTGTAACTCTACTCTTTTTACTTCTTCTGTATCTACTTGTTTTTCTTCATCATGTTCTACTTTTACAATGTCTCTAGCATTCAAAACTAATTCTTTAGCAAATGCATCATTTTTTGTATATCCTCTAATTTTTACCCAAGTATTTGCTTTTAACTCTTTTTGTAACCTCTTATATTCATCATCATCTCTTACGAATACTTTACAATACATACTATCAGAATAATCTGTTATTTTTAATGTAATTATTTTAAAATCTGTCTTACTAGATTCAAAATATTCTACTCCAAAAATATAAGCTTCTACTACTACATTATTATCTTCTCCTATTAATGTTTTAATTTTAATTGGAGTATCATTTATTCCTCTTCCTAAAATACTGTTAGGATCATTTTCTTTTCTGTGAGCTTTATTAGTTTTAATTTCTTCTTTCTTTACAATAGGTTTAGATGATTCTACTTCAACAGTTTTTTCTAATTCTTGTTTTATTGTTTCTAATACATTTTCATCTTTTCTAATAACAATATCTATTGCTTCTTCATAACCAAACTTTTTAAAAAATTTTTCTATCTTTTCTAAACATCCATCTAATTTAGATTCTTCAATTGTATTTGAAACAACAAGTATTAATTTATCATTCTCATATTTTAAACATTCTTTATATATTTCTAATACTACTAAATCATTTTTTAATATTTTTAATAAATATGGATAATAATTAACAAGATATGAATTGTCTTTGTTTTTGATATTATATACTATTTTGAAATTATCAGTACTTGGATCTAATAAATTGATTTTTTCTTCAAGTTCCTCCACTACATCTAAAGGAAAATAATCATCATTTTCTATATATATTACCCAAGTAGATTTATTTTTATTTACAACTATTTTAGATAATTTTGCATGAGAAAAATAGCTATATTTATCTTCGCTATAGCTAATTTTATCTAGAAGTATTTTTATTTTCTCATCCATAACTATCCCCCACTTAGAAAAATAAGCCTAAAGCTTATTATATTATTTCTATTTCATTGATTTTAACAATCTTTTTTTGATTTCTTATACAAAAGTCAACAAATCCAAATAAGTCTAATTTCTTTAATTGTCTTTCATATACATAACCATCTGCATTGAATATTATATTATCTCTATTCATATATTTTTGAAAATCTGACTCAGGTACTCCTAAGTACATTAACCAATATGGATATATTTGTTTCTTCAAATATTTTAATGTGTTATCCCCTGTTAAATAATGAGTAACTTCAGATACTTTAGTTGCAAATTCATTTAAGATTGCTAGTTCTATAATGGCATCTACAATATCTTTATAGTCCTCTTGATAATTTTTCATTTCTTTTTTGACTATTTCATATACTAATCTTATTATTGTTTCCATTGGTTTTTCTTCGTCTAGTTTTTTTCCAAAAACAATAGTATTTACTTTAGCACCTTTGGGTGTTGTTGTATCTATAACATTTAATCTTTCTGTAACAACAAGCACATTATATAGTTTAATATCAAATCTTAATATTTTTTTTAATTCTGCAATAGCAACTTTTTTATTATCATCCCATATTTTTAATAATTTAACACGATACTTTTCAGTATTTTTCTTAATTACTTCATATTCTTTTGTTTCTAATATTATATTATATACAGTATCATCATTTGGAATAAAATTCTTTGGATCTTTTAAAATAAGTTCATTATCACGAAATGTTGAATTATATTCTTTTTTATAATTAACCCATATCTTTTGTTTTAATTTATGTAAGCTTTCAGATATAGAAGCTTGAAATAATAAGTTCCAAATCAAAATATAATCATTTACTACAAATTTTAAGTTCATATAATCAACACCTTACTACAAATCTATCACAAAATAAATATATCATAAATAAGAAAAAAGATAAATCAAAATTAGACATTTTTTAACATTTTTTATAAAAAGAAAAAGACTTGAATATCTCAAGTCCTAATAATTTTACATACTTATTAAATCACAAATCAATTTAGAAACTTCTGCTTGATTATCAACAGGTAATCCTTCAATCAATCTTGCTTCTGCATATAGTATTTTACTATACTTTTCTAATTCTTCTTTATCCTTCTTGTATAAAGTTTGTAATTTCTTTGCTATTGGATGATTTTCATTTATTTCTAATACTTTTTCTGCCTTCACTTTTTCATCTGTAGGCATAGCATTAATTACTTTTTCCATTTCTGCTGAAACATTTCCTTTAGTTGATAGACATACTGGATGATCTTTTAGTTTATTTGTAAATCTTATTTCTTTAATTTCATTGTCCAATGATTTTAACATTACTTCAAATAGGTCCTTACTATCTTTATTCTTTTCTTCTAATTCTTTTTTCTCTTCTTCTGATGATAAATCTATATTTTCAGCACAAATATTAACAAATTTCTTTCCTTCATATTCCATTAATACTTGAAGAGCAAATTCATCTACATATTCAGTTAAATATAAAATTTCATAATCTTTATCTTTAATTGAATCTACTTGTGGTAATGTATTTATTTTAGCAACTGACTCTCCACATGCATAATATATTTTATCCTGGTTTTCTTTCATTCTAGATACGTATTCTTTTAATGTTACAAGTTTTTCTTCACTTGATGAATAAAACATTATTAAATCTTTTAAAACATCCTTATGCATACCAAAATCATTATAAATACCAAACTTTAATTGCATTCCAAAGTTTTTAAAGAAGTTATCATATTTTTCTCTATCTTCCTGCATCATAGCTTCTAATTCTTTCTTAATTTTAGATTCAATGCTTTTTGCAATTAATGATACTTGATGATCTTGTTGTAATGTTTCACGAGAAATATTTAATGATATATCTTCACTATCAACAATTCCTTTAACAAAACTAAAATAGTCTGGTAATAATTTATCACATTTTTCCATAATCATTACACCATTTGAGTATAGAGCAAGTCCCTTTTCATACTCTTTTGTATAATAATCATATGGTGCATGATTAGGAATAAACATTAATGCTTTATAACTAGTCATACCTTCTACTGACGATGTTATTACTCTAGCCGGATCCTCATAATCATGATATGTATCAGTATAAAAATTATTGTAATCTTCATCTTTTACTTCACTCTTATTCTTTTTCCAAATAGGAACCATACTATTTAAAGTTTGTTCTTCAATTACATCTTCATATTCATCTTTGCTACCTTCTTTTAGTTTAGATTCTTTAATCATCATTGTAATTGGATATGTTATGTAATTTGAGTATTTTCTTACTAAAGTCGTTAATTTATATTGCTCTAAATATTCACTATAATTTGCTTCTTCTGTATCATCCTTTAAATATAGTGTAATCTTAGTACCAAAATCATCATAATCTGTCTCTTCTATAGTATATCCATCTGCACCATTACTTTTCCAAATATGAGCATCTTTTTCACCATACTTCTTACTTATTACTTCTATTTCTTTAGCAACCATAAATGCAGAATAAAAACCTACACCAAATTGTCCTATTACATCAATATCTTCTTTCTTTTCACTTTCAAGTCTAAATAATTCTGTACCTGATTCAGCAATTGTACCTAAATGACGTTCTAATTCTTCCTCATTCATACCAATACCATTATCAGTAATAGTTATAGTACGATTATCTTTATCAAACTCTAGATGAATTTTAAAGTCTTCCTTATTTAATTTTACTTTTCTATCAGTAAGTGATAAATAATATAATTTATCAATAGCATCACTTGCATTTGATATTAATTCCCTTAAAAATATTTCTCTATTTGTATAAATAGAATTAATCATTAAGTCCAGTAATTTTTTTGACTCTGTTTTAAATTGTTTCTTTTTCATTATTATCCTTCTTCCCGTTAGTTTCCTAACAATTTAATCTTAACACCAAAATTAGCACTTGTCAATATCAAGTGCTAATAGTTTTATCTTACTATAATCGATTCAAAATATTGTTCTTGAAACTCTGTTAAAGCTCTTATTTGATCATCTGTATAGCTTTTATTTTCAGGTACAATAACAAGTTTATCATCATCGTCATTTGGTTCTATGAATAATAGCAATTACTTTACCTTTATACTCTTCTACTGGTTCATATACTCCTAATAAATAAGCATCTAATTCTTCACCATCACCACTAATTGTATTTGGAATATAGCCATAATTTAACATATACACAAAACCATGTTTAGGGTGCTTAGTTCCTAACATCCTATCAATTTTTACATCCACTATCTTTCCAAGAAAATCCTTAGCATCTACTTTTTCCATAAATCCTCCTATTTTGTTTTTTGATATGTAATAACTTCATCTTTGAAATCTAAATTACCATATGAATCTACTAATACACTAGAAAATGTACTACTAGGAAAATACTTATCTCTCTCTTCTTTAAATCTAAAATCACCAACATCATTAAAAGAAGAGTATTTTGAATAAATATAACCTACTTGCATTACTCCATTTAATTCTAGGTTATCTGCTAATTTATCTATTGTTTCTCTAAAATATCTTAACCCATCTACTCCATATATACTATGAATATAATCACTTATATTGGAAAGTAAAATCATATCATATTTTTCTCCTTTTATTATATATGGTAATTCTTCTATTTCAGTTTCTATATATTCTACTTTTTTATCTTTCATTATTTTTTTCATTTTATCAAATCCATCTGGATTTAAGTAGCTATTTGCATTTTTAAGCATATCTAGATTATTCTCAAAGCCATAATAAATATTATAATCTTGAACATCAGTAGAATTAATTACATAGTCGAAAAAGATTCTTGTTTCATCACTAAGTTTTGCTTTAAATGCATCAAAAAGTCTATAATCAAGTGGTTCATAATAGGTTCCATATCTTCTTGAATATATATCAAAAAAATTAATAAATTTTTCAAAATTAAGATTTACAATAGCTTTATCTTTCATTTCCATGTGAAATTTAGTAAGTGGATTAATATCAAAACAAGTAACATTTTTAGCACCTAAAAAATAGGCGTTTAATCTTTGATCACCACTACCTGATACAGTTAATACTCTTTTATCTTTTAAATCATAGTTTTTTAGAAAGCCATAAATGTTTTCAGTAGTCATATTATAAATTTTAGAAAAACATCCAAATTTATCACATAAACTTCCTGTATTGTTAATATAATTTATTACTTGTCTTAAATATTGTTTTTCCATTGTCATCACCAAGTTCTTGTATTATAACACTAGATTGTTATAATTACAACTTCAAATAATTTCTTTATTTAAGGCAAAAAAAGTGATAGGCCTTTCGGCCTATCTTCAGGGGGTTCGGTTGAATATAACTCATCTATAAAACGATGAGAAATATCAGCATGATATTTATACCATCATGCATCTTAATCATAAATTATATTCATAAAAAAGTCAATTACTAATTTGTAATTTAAAATAATTTATTTTTTACTTTACATTTTTATATGTGTGATTATATCTAGCGAACCCTTTCTTTGGTGTATGAATCTCATCTAAATACTTAACCACATAGAAAGCAGCATCGTATACATTTAAATCTTCTTTTTTTGTAAAAACAGTATCATATAACTCCTTATTACTGTTTTCTTCTCTTATACTTGCTTGAAATTGTTCTAACGAACTATGAATATGAGGCATACCTTTTTCATAAATAAAATATGCTAGTTCAACATAAAGAGGACTTTTATGTGTTTCATTAATTAGTTCATGAACTTCATCTATTGTTTTTCCTTCTTTTACTTGTCCTAGAGATTCAATTACTAAATCAACAAAAACTTTTCTTTCTTCCTTAGATATGTCATATCCTAATCCCTGTAATAAATCAACAATTTCTCTTAACTGCTCATCTTGTTGCGCTCCCACGAATTTTTTTCTCTCCTTTCATTATAATATATTCGTGTTTTCCTAAAAAAAACACAGATGTTACTATAGTGACTCCGTGCTTTAAATTGCTCGTGTAGAATTATCTCTAATTCCAGTATAGCTCCTATAAAAATAGTTATATACTCTCACCAGGTAATAATAATACCATATTTTATCAAATATGTCAATTTTTATTTATAGTGTTAATTTAAATTTGAAGTGCAACAAACTTACATTGAAAAAAGCATATGAATCCTTTATAATATCTATTCACCACAAACAGAAAGG
>CACZTK010000076.1 GCA_902784095.1 uncultured Erysipelotrichaceae bacterium
ATACGCATTTTTCCATCCGCTAACTCTAATCTCGGCAGCACTTAATACATCTTCAGTAGTTAATGTTCTTATCATTATTTTATCCACAAATACCAACTCCAAATCTATATATTTATTATATCATACTAATTCTAAGTTTTTCTTTTCATCTTCAATAACATCAACAAATTCTTTTTCACTGGGTATTGTTAATCTAAATTCTGAAGAAAATATAGTTTTATTATCTTCAGGTAATGTATATTTAACTATAGTTTCATTTTTATCTGTAGAAAGTAATATACCTATTGTTTTATTCTCATTTTCTTTCTTTATAACTCTATCATAATAATTAACATACATCTGCATTTGTCCAATATCTTTATGAGTTACTTTTCCTATTTTCAAATCAATTATAACAAAACAATTAAGTATCCTATTATAAAATACTAAATCAGGATAAAAATGTTCTGTATCTATTGTAATTCTTACTTGATTACCTACAAATGTAAAACCCTTACCGAGTTCAAGTAAAAATTCTTTTAAATGTTCTAATATATTTTTCTCCAAATCACTTTCTAAATAGTTTTTATTTTCTTTTATATCTAAAAACTCTAATACAAAAGGATCTTTAATAATATCTTTGCTTTCGTAAATGCTATTACCTTTCGTAGATAACTCTGGTATTTTTGATTTATCTTTAGAAGTTGCTATTCTTTCATATAATAAAGTTGTTCTTTGCCTTTGAAGTTCTCTTACATCCCAATTTGAATTAATACATTCATTCATATAAAAATTTCTTTTTGTCTCATCATCTATTTTAATTAATTCTAAGTAATGAGACCATGTCAATTGGGACAACATTGTTGTCCTTTTTGGATAATATAAATATAGTTTTCTCATTCTCTTTAAATTTCTTGTTGAAAAACCTTTTCCAAATTCATTAGTTAATTGATTTGATAATTTTTCAATAAGATAATCTCCATATTTTGCTCTATCTTGACCATTTTGCTTTTCAACAATTATTTTTCCTATATTCCAATATAAATTAATCATTTCAGTATTCACTGTTTTATATATTTTATTTTTACTTTGATCTATTAAGCCTTTTATGTCATCATATAATTTATTAATTTCATCGTCTTTAATTGTTGTTATTTTACTCATTTAAATTCCCCTTTCTATGGACTACAAGTCTCAATTTTTAATTTATTATTTTTAATCTTAAACATAATACTACCATCTTGATCTGTTCTATAAACTTTGCTTTTATTTAATACATTCGAAACTTCTTTATTTGGATGTCCATAACGATTGTTTTTACCAACACTAATAATTGAATATTTAGGATTTATTTCATCAATAAACTCTTTGCTACTACTTGTCTTAGATTCATGATGTCCCACCTTTAAAACATCAATATCTGGTAAGTTATACTTACTTAATATTTCTTTTTCAGTAGTTACACTTGCATCTCCTATAAACATGAACTTATAGCCATTTAACTCTGTATAAATAACATTACTATTATCATTCTCATTATCATATTCTTTTGTTTGTAGGAAATAGAGTTTATTTTTATCTATATTTAATTCTTTAATACACGAATAATATTTGATATGCTTTTTATCTAACACTTTAATTAATTCTTGTTCTAAATCGTTATATGATCCACAATTAAATATCACTTTTTCTACTTTAAAATTATTAACTAAATTTATTGCTTCACCCATATGGTCGAAATCCCCATGTGATAAAACTAAATAATCAATTCTATTTATTCCTCTTTTTTTTAGAATAGGAATTGTAATATTGGTAATAACTGAATTATACTTATTTCCACCTGTATCAATTAATATATTAGTATTTTGGTAATGCAACAAACTAGAATCTCCCTGTCCAACATCTAATACATATAAGTAGTTATCAATTGAAGGATATACATAATGTATTATTAATACTAGTAATAAAAATAAAGTATACTTTTTCTTATTTATTTTTAAACTATATAAGAATAAAACTATAAATACGATATATATAATATAAAAATATTTATCTAAACTGCAAAAATTAAATTTAAGAAAATTTATTCTATTAAGAGCATTACTAGTAATTTCTAATATATTTATTACATAATTATATATGCTATTTAAGAATGGTAAAAATAAAGTAATTATTGATAATGGAAATACTATTATACTTATAAATGGTACATAGAATAAATTATATATTATACTAAGTGTGTTTATACTATTAAAATTATATAATGTAATCGGAATACTCACTATAAACGATATTAAAGATGTTATAAATAGTTTTTTCAAATAAGAATTATATTTATTAATATAATCTGACATAGCTATTAAGGATAAACTTATTGAAAAAGAATATAAAAATCCTACATCATAAATATAATTAGGATTATATAATAAGCTTATTATTAATACTAAAATATAGATATTAGTATTTTTTATATAGAAATAATATATTTTATTAATAGAAAAAAATATAAAGAAAAGAACCGCTCGTAAAATAGATGGAGATATACCTGTTAAAAATAAATATATTAATAAAATTATAATTACTATTAAATATCTTTTTTCTTCTCCTATCGATAATTTCTTTAATATTTTTAATAATATAGAAGATAATAATGTAATATGCATCCCACTTATAGCAAATAAATGACTGATACCTAAATCTCTATAATTAGAAAGAGTTATTTTATCAATTAACGATTTATCGCCTAGAATAAATACCTTTAAATATGGATTATTACATCTTTTTATGATTTTCTTTTTAATATTTATAAATATATTATTACTCTTAGAGTTTAAAACTATTTTATTTGTTTTTTGAATATAAAATATATTATTTCTTTGTAAATATTTTTTATAATTAAATAATTCTTTTGTTTTATTTACTTCAGGTTCAGCTAAATTTCCATATATAGTTACATTATCTCCTATATCAATTATTTTTAATATTCTTATTTTTTCTTTTTTATTTTTAAAATAATAATTTGCTTTTACTTTTTCTTTTTTATTAATACTAATAATTAATTCTATTTTATCTTTATTACTCTTTATACTATTAATTATTCCATCTATATATTTTTCTTTACCAGTTAATATAGTAGTATATGGATTATATAATCTAAATATAGTTAATAATGTAAAAACTATTAAGACTATATAGTAAAGATAATTACAAAGTAATATTTTCCTTAATCTTAGCAAATAAGTTTTCTCCTATACCATTTACTTTTAATAAATCTTCTATAGCTTCAAAATTACCATTTTTCTCACGATATTCAATGATAGCTTTTGCCTTAGACTCACCTATACCATCTAATTGCATTAATTCTTCAATACTAGCAGTATTTATAGATACTTTTCCATTATTAGTATTATTTTCTTCATCTATACAAGCATCATTTTCTATATCATTAATTCCTTTAACACACTCTTCTTGTTTTACACTTTCTTGTTCCTTTACAATTGTAAAATTTAAAACATCTTCATAACTATATACAATTATCACCATTTCATCTTTGAGTTTTTTACTTAGATTTAAAACACTAGTATCAGCTATTTCATTTAAACCTCCTGCTTTGTTAATAGCATCCACTACTCTTTTGCCATCTTCTAATTCATATATTCCTGGATTTATTACATTACCTTTAACATCAACCATTAATGTTTTTACTTCTTCTTTTACATTTTCTTGTTCTTTCTTTTTATTAACAGCTGTTTTTTCTAAGTTAGTAACTACTACTTTTTCTTTTTTAATATCTTCCTTTTCTGAAAATATCTTGTAAACTCCATAAGATGAAATACTAATAGTCAATATAATTATTAATCCAATTATTATTTGTTTTCTATACCTATATTTAAACGTCATAACTACCTCCTTATAATATTATTCGATAAAAAAAAGAAAAGTTAACCACTTTTCTTTAAATTATCTCTTATTTTATTTTCAATATTAACTCTTTGAACAATTGTTAGTGCTGCGATTAAGCAAATTGTAAAACTTCCACCATAACTCATAAATGGTAATGGAACACCTGTTAACGGCATAAGTCCAAATAAACCTAAAAGATTTATTGTAATATGTAATATAATATAAACTGCTATACCATAGCACATTAATGCCCCTCTATTAGTATAACTATTTCTACCTATTATTAAAATCCTAACTAATATAAATAAATATAAAAGTAATATGACTACTCCGAATATTGCTCCCAACTCTTCAACTATAATTGCATAAATAAAGTCTGTATATGGTTCTGGTAGGTATAAATACTTTTGAGTTGAATTACCTAATCCTACTCCTGTTAATCCACCATTATTAATTGCAATATAACCATTACATACTTGTGATCCTGTAGTTAATAATCTATCACATGGATTCTTATAATCAAATCTTGAAAGTTGTCTTGCTTGTAGTAATGAACCTCCTGTAGTCATAACAACTAAGGCAACTACTGCAATTAACCCTATTCCCGCAAATATTACTTTTGATTTTATTGCCCTTGAAATTGGTGCAGCGTTAAAAATTAAGAATACTATTACTGCAAAGATAATTGCTGTACCTAAATCAGGTTGCAACATAATTAAGACAAATATACCTGAAGCAACAAGTGGAGGAAAAAATGAAGTTGTATAAGAATTTAATTTTTTCTCATTTACTTCATAATATCTAGCCATCCAAATAATAATTATAACTTTAATAAATTCACTTGGTTGTAAACTAAAAGGACCAAAATCAAACCAACTGACAGCTTTATTAACAGCTTTACCATATATTAATAAAACAACAAGACTAGCAGAAAATACTATTAATAATAACCAAGATAACATTCCATATGCTTTTGTATTAAATCTAATCATGATTAGTGATAAGAAAAGACCAAATATTAAAAATACTAATTGTTTAAAAAAGTAATTATAAGGACTTACAGCATGGGACATATAAGCAGTTACATTAGATGAAGAAAACACCATTATTAAACCAACTATAAATAAAAATATAGTTACAATTAATAAGGGTATATCTAAATACTTAAATATTTTCTTTTCTTTCTTTTGTTTTCCCATATTATATGCTACCTTTCTCATATTATCATATCATAAAAGTAATTTTTTTTAAATTAGTAAAATGTATTCTAGGTAATTTTAATTAACACATTACAAATATTTACATACTTTATAATAGATTAAATAAAAGGAGGCTTACATATGTATTATTACGGAAATGGCTCAAGTTGTTGTAATTCATATCCTACTAGTTGTTGTTCAAATTATTCAAATAATAGTTCTATATATGCAATCATCTTAGTATTATTTATCTTATTAGTTATTGTGATTGGAACTCGTTGGGCACAATAAAAAAAGTATAAAACTAATTTTATACTTTTATATACCAATTTCAAATTTAAGAGGAGGATTCTTCTCTTTTATTTTTTGTCTTGGATAACCTACTATTTTTACGTCATCAACTTTAATATCATAAAAACTCTTTTTATCAGGATTAATTTCTATTTTTGGATTACAATCGATAGGATTTCTATCCATCATTTCAATTACTTGATCAATATGTCTATCATAAATTTGAATATTATCATATTGCCATGTAAATTGACCTGGTATTAAATTAAAGTGTCTAGCAATCATATGTTGTAATACTAAATATTGTACTTGATTAATACATCCAGCTGTTGCAAAGTCACTACTTCTTTGTTTTAATGACATATCAAGGTAGTCTTTACCATCCCACCCATGTCTTACATTAAATGTTGAAAGATAAGCACATGGTTTTAGTCCGTGTGGTTTTCTTAGTTGCTCTTCTTGCCATAAATTAAGAATATGTCTTCTTCCATCTAAATCTTTTTCCATACCATCTAACAATCTTTTAATAAGATCATAGAATCTAACTGTTTCTCCGTATACACTACCAATAGTTCTATCATCTAAACTCCATTCATCCCACCAAGTGATTCCATACTTTTCTTTTAATAAATCTAAATCATTTGATGCATCTTGATAAATCCATAAAAGTTCCCCTACTGAATATTTAGTTGCAATTGGTCTTAGTGTTATTAGTGGTGTTTCACCCTTAGTTAAATCATATGTTGTAATCCCACATGTAGTTAATCCATGATTCAAACTCAATGTATGTGCAGGTTCACCATCTGAATATTTTGGTCTAGGATTATAATCTATACATCCTCTTTGTAAAAGATCATGAAAAATAAGTTTTGTATACATATCACCTTTTGTACCAATTTCTTTTCCATTATCATCAATTAATCTACCATTCATTATTTTTGGCTCTTTATACTCAGTCTTTTTTAAGACTAACTTATTTTCACCAAGTTCTATCTTTTTTAAATTAAATCTGTCTAAATCAAAATTACTCATACCTTACCTCCCAATAATATTTTTACATTTTTTCATTACAAAGTCAATAAACATTGTAATATTAATATTTTTATGATATAATAGTGCCTACTTATTGGGGATGGTAGTATGGAAGAAAGATTAAAACTAGCTAATCAAATAATTAATAAGTATTATTCTAAGATTGATAAATATTATGGATTATATGTTTTGAGTTGCTATGGATTACTTACTAAATCTGAAGATTACATTGAAATAGTTGATGACCTTTTTAGTAAATGTAAATTCATTATTACTAATAAGAGTATACCTGAATTGTTATCTGATTTAGGTGAAGACATTACTGATGATTATATTGAAACTGATACTGAGTATTTAGAAGGATTAACTGATCTTGGAATTGGCTATTATCTTAAAGATGGTAAACCAATATCATATGTTGATCATAACCCAATAGTATATTTAACTACAAAACATGGAATGAGTTTATTACTTGATACTACTATCCATGAATTATCTCATATAGTAAAAGGTAGAATTAATGTGGTTGATATTGATTATGAAGAAAGTATAATAGAACGTTGTGGTTTAAGACAAATAGTTACTACTAAGAGTAATAATGAAATTTGGAACAACCATCTTCTTGTTGAAGTAATTAATGTTCTTCAAGTACATGATATGCTTTTAGGTATTAAAAATATTGATACTCATATTATGGATAAAGAAACAAAAAGTTTTTATAAAAAATTGAAGAAAAAAGATTTAGAAAAACCAAATGGATATGAAGTCGGTGTTATGCTTTTAAAACCTCTTTGGGACAATAATCATTTCAAAAGTTTAATTGAAGATAATATTGTCGAAGGTAATATTCAAAATATAGAAGATGAATTTAATAAGATTATAGGAAATGATAATGCCTTTAGTAATTTTTCACTTGCAATAGATATAATTTTTGATACTGATAACTATGATGAATATGAAATTCTAGAACGAGGTGTATATATAGATAGCATTGTTAAACTATATAATTTGAAGACAAGTACTAAAAGTAAACCAAAACAAAAAACAAAGAACTAAATCTTTTCAAAATAAACATTTTTTGTTAAAATGTAGAAGGAAGTGATATTAATGATAAAAATGAAAGATATTATAGATGAAAAAGATAAGAGATTAAGAGTTATTAGTAAAGATGTTACTTTTCCATTATCTGATGAAGATAAAAAACATATAGAAGATATGCTTGAATACTTAACTAATAGTCAAATTGAAGAATTATCTGAAAAATATGATTTAAGACCTGGTATGGGACTTTCTGCTATACAATTAGGTATTCCTAAAAGATATTTTGTAGTAGTAAATGAATATGATGAAGGAAAATTTGAAAATTATGTAATTATTAATCCAAAAATAGTATCAAACTCTGAGGAAAAAATTTATGTAGAACTTGGTGAAGGATGTTTAAGTGTAAATCGTGAGGTTGATGGAATTGTTCCAAGATATGCTAGAATTACAGTTGAAGGTTATGACGAAGAAGGAAATAAAATTAGAGTTCGTGCAAGAGAAGAACTTGCTATTGCATTTCAACATGAAATAGATCATTTAAATGGAATATTATTCTATGACCATATAGATCCTAAAAATCCATATAAGGATCAAAATAAATATAGAGCAATCTAAAACACTATCAAATTGATAGTGTTTTTTTTATTTACTTATCTCTTAATATAGCATTATGATCTTTTTCTACTCTTTCAATAATACTATTAAATACTTTCATAACTTCTTCATCACTTAGTGTTTTAGTATTATCTTCAAAAGTTAAAGAATAAGCAATTGATTTTTCATCTAATCCTACATTTTCTCCTGTATAAACATCAAATACATTTATACTCTTTAGTAGTTTTCCTCCACTCTTCTTTATAGTTTTTTCTAATACTTCACTTGGAATATCTTTTTTTACTATAAATGCTAAATCTTTAGTGATTGATGGATATTTAGATATTTCTTTATACTTCATCTTAGATGTTTTAAATGAAAGCAATTTATCTAAATTAATCTCTGCTACATATACATCTTCTTTAATCTCATTTGGATGAACTCTTCCTATAATACCAACATCTTTTCCATTCAAATTAATTGATGCTGCAATACCTGGATGTAATTCATTAGGAATATTCTCTTTTATAAAACTATATCTATTTTGATATCCTAAATAATCTAATAATTCTTCTACTATTCCCTTAATAACATAGAAATCTACCTTTTTAGTATTATTAATTCCTAAATAATATGAACCATACATTAATATACATAGTTTTTTATCTTCACCATATTCATCCTTTTTATAGAAACCTTTACCTATTTCAAAGATAGATATATCTTTTACATTTCTTTTCTTATTATAATCAAATATTTTTACAAGAGATGGAATCATTGAATATCTTAATGTATTTCTTTCTTCTGTAAGTGGTGATAATAGTTTTACTTCTTCAAAACTATCATTTGTATATTTATGAACTTCTTTATCATTAATTAAAATATATGATAATACTTCATTAAGTCCTAACGAAATCATTTTATTTCTTATTTCTCTAGTTGTTTTATCATAACTACCCATTTTCATAGCTGTAACAGGTAATTTTCCTTTAATATTATTAACTCCATAAATTCTACCAACTTCTTCTATTAAGTCTTCTTTAATTGAAATATCTAATCTTCTTGTTGGTACATTTACTGTTATCACATCATTATTAATAGATGTTTCAAATCCAAGTCTTTTAAAAATACTACATATTGTATCATTATCAATATCTGTACCTAATACATTATTGATATTTTCTTTTGTTATATCTATTTTCTTATCTTCTTTTTCTACTTTATCATATACAACTGTATTACCTACTATTTCTGCAGAAGCATATTCTTCTAATAATTTTGCTGCACGTTCTATTGCCATATATGTTCTTTTTGGATCAAGACCTTTTTCAAATCTATTAGATGCTTCACTTCTTAATATTTTATTTGATGTTCTTCTAACCTTAACAGAATCAAAAATAGCAGATTCAATTATAACATTTTTAGTATCATTTTCTACTTCTGTTGATAGACCACCCATAACACCAGCAAGACCTACTGCTTTTTCTTTATCAGCAATAACAATATCATCACTTGATAGAATTCTTTCTTCTTTATCTAATGTATTTAGTTTTTCATTGTCATTAGCCATTCTAACTACAATAGTATCACCTAATCTATCAGCATCATAAAAGTGAAGTGGTTGACCAGTTTCTAACATTACATAATTTGAAATATCTACAACATTATTAATTGGTCTAATACCTGATGCGATAAGTCTATTTTCTATAAACTTAGGAGATTTTCCTATTTTTACATTTAATGCTTTCTTTGCTAGAAATAAACTACAATTAGGAGTTTTAACTTCAACATTAAATACCTTATTTACATCATCTTTATTTTCATTATGACTTAAATCTATATCTTTTACTTTTTTATCATAAATAGCACCTATTTCATATGCCATACCAAGAATTGATAATAAATCTCCTCTATTTGCAGTTAAATCAAAATCAATTACTTCATCATCAAGTCCTAGATATTTAATAGGATCTTCACCAACTGGAGCATCCTCATCTAATTCTTTTATTCCATTTATATCTTCATCACTTAAGAATTTATGATCAAGTCCAAGTTCAGCAATTGAACAAATCATACCATTAGATTCTTGTCCTCTAATATTTCCTTTTTTTATTACACCACCAGGAAGAACAGCCCCATCTTTTGCAACTATTACTTTTAATCCTTTTCTTACATTAGGTGCTCCACAAACTATTTGAACTGTATCACTTCCAAGATTAACTTGACATACATGTAAATGATCACTATCAGGATGATCTATGCAATCAAGCACTTCACCTATTACTAAATTAGTACACTCAATTAATTTACCACAGCTGTCATATTCATTACCAACATTAGTTAAATTATCTGCTAATTCTTTGATTGTAACGTTATCATCTATATCTATATAGTCACTAACAAATTTTCTACTTAATACCATCACTATCATCCTTTCTATCAAATTCTTCTAAGAATCTTATATCATTTGTATATAAATATCTCATATCAGGAATACCATATCTAAACATTGTTAATCTTTCAAGTCCTGGACCAAATGCAAATCCACCCCATTTTTCTGGATCATATCCATTCATTCTTAAAACATTTGGATGAACAATACCTGCTCCTAAGATTTCAATCCATCCTGTATCTTTACATAAACTACATCCTTTTCCCCCACACTTAAAGCATGTAACATCAACTTCATATGAAGGTTCTGTAAATGGGAAATAACTTGGTCTAAATCTTAAATCAAGATTATCACCAATTACTTCTTTAACAAATACTTCTAGTGTTCCTTTAAGATCTGCTAAAGATACATGATTTTCTAGTCTATCTACAACTAATCCTTCACACTGACAGAATTGATGTGAATGTGTGGCATCATCTTCCTTACGATATGTCTTACCTGGAACTATAATTCTAATTGGTTTTGGTTCATCTTGATTAGCTATTAGTGTTCTTGCTTGAACTGCACTAGTTTGTGTTCTAAGTAAATATTCATCTGTTATATAAAAACTATCTTGCATATCTCTTGCTGGATGTCCTTTAGGTAAATTAAGTCTTTCAAAACAATACTCATCTGTTTCTAATTCTGGTCCTTCTACAACGTCATATCCCATAGAAACAAATAAATCTTCAATACGTTCTATCATTCTATTAACTGGATGCTTACTACCTCTTTTAACTTTAGTTGAAGGTAGACTAATATCAATAGCTTCACTTTCTAACTTTTTATTAAGTATTTCTGTTTCATACTTATTTTTCTTTTCTTCATAGAATTCATTAAAACTATTTCTAACTTCATTAACACACATTCCAAATTCTTTCTTTTCTTCATTTGGAATATCCTTAATCTTTTGATTAAGTTCAGTAATTAATCCTTTTTTACCTAAATATTTTACTTTTAAATCATTTAGTTCAGAAATATTAGATACATTTTTAATATCTTCTTCTAACTGTTTTTTTACTTCATTTACACTTTCATATTTCATATTATCTCCTCCTATAAAATAAAAAAACTATAAACTTAAGGGCGAATTTTTTTCCGTGGTACCACCTTAATTTATAGTTTTACTATACACTTAATACTCTTAACGCGAGTTAACGCTTACTATTAATAAGGACTCCTAAGACGAATTCATAAACTATTATTAATTGTTTACACCAACCACAATCTCTCTTAAAATAAATCATTTACTACTACTTCTTAATCAATGCCTATGTATGTATTATATCATATTATTTACTTTTTTGAAACATTTTTGTTGTTCTTTGGCTTTTTCATTAGTTCTTAATAAAATTCCCGAGAATACTCCATATCTAAAATATTCTTTTTGATATTCATCTAAAGCCATTACTTTTTCTGTACATTCTAATTCTGCTGATACATTAGCAATTAAGTTTTCACTGTTAACATCTACTTTTTCTTTTGACAATTTATCAATAATAAGTTTCGAAGTTGTTAGTCCATTTACAAAGCAATTTCTTTCATTACGACCTAGATTAGGCTCTACATCTAAGGATAATTCAAGCATTTCCATCTTCTCTTTAAAATGTTCATCACTTGCATACATTCTTTCAAAGTAATTTCTTTCAATGCTTTTTTTTAATTCATCTTTGTTTTTAAAACTATTAAGATTTATGTATTTCATATAACCCTCCTATTATTTCTTCTTGCAGAAACTTTTAACATATTTTTTTATTCCCTGTTTAAATATATCATCATCAAATTCATCATATCCTTTATATTTACCCATTTTTTTAAATTCTTCATATGCTTCTTTTATTTGTTTTACTTTTTCTTTTGGTGTTAAATATAAACTCTCGTCATCTTTATCAAGTTCAATTAATGCTCTACTTGCAAAAATCATACCTTCTACTAAGACTGCTCTATCTTCTATTAGAATACTCGGATCTATTATATAAGATAATTGTACAGATCTTATACTAGTAGCATAATCTATAAAATCACCTTGATATCTATATAATTCAGCAAAATAAGCATACTCAGCTTTTGCTTGTTCAATGCTTTTACCTACATTACACATAATTTGCCATGTCTGTATTTTTAATAATTCTTCATCCATGATATCATCTCTTCCAAAATATGGCTTATCATACCACAAAAATAAGATAATTGCAATAAAAAAGGTAGTAAAAACCTACCCTAAAAACTCCTGCTACTTCCGCCACCACCAGAGGAGCCTCCTCCTCCAGAGTAGCCTCCGCCACTCGAAAATCCACCACCTGATGAATAATCACCACCAGACCAACCAGATCCTGAAATGGTAAAACAAAATTTACCTGCTAAAAATCCTATTATATTCATAATAATATATGCAAAAACTACATCTGAATTACTAAATATAATAAGAGCAGCAACACCAATTACATATATTATTGTAATTATACTACGCTTTCTAGAGATAACACCTATAACAATCCCTAATAAAATCACTAAGAATACATAAGCTCCTTCATCATCAGCTAAATCATCTTCACCAATAGGATCAACATAATCCAAGTTTAAATTATTTTCTTTAACTATTTCAGAATAAAAAGCATCATATCCATTCCTTATTCCATCATTCCATTCGTTATTCTTTAAATATGGAATAATATATTCATCTTGAAATCTACCTGTCTTTCCATCAGGTAATATTCCTTCTAAACCATAACCAACTTCTACTCTAAACTTTCTTTCTTCAAGTGCAAGCAATAATAAAAGTCCATTATTTTTTTCTTTATCCCCAATGCCATAACTTCTAAATAACTCAGTTGCATAATTTTCTATTGACATTCCCTCTAGATTTTTTACTGTTACTACTACTATTTGTGTACCATCTACATTATTTAGTTTAACACTCTTATCAATTATGTATTTTTTTGTGTCTTCAGTTAAAATTCCAGCAGAATCATTTACATAAAATTCACTCGTTTGTTGTACAATCGCATATACTTTATTTGGTATTAATAAAAATAAGAAAAGAGCAAGTACTAATAATCTATACTTACTCGAAAGAAACTTTTGGAACATCTTTTGCTGATTCCTCTGCCTCATAATATTCTTTTTCATCAAAACCAAACATACCTGCGATTAAATTTGTAGGAAACTTTTTAATTGCTCCATTGTATTCTTTAACTGCACTGTTATAATCACGACGAGCTGTTGCTATTCTATTTTCTGTACCAGCAAGTTCATCTTGTAATTGTGTAAAATTAGAACTAGCTTTTAAATCTGGATAGTTTTCTACAACTACATATAAGTTATTTAATGCTGTTGTTAATTCATTATTGGCATTAATCTTATCTCCAACATTATTAGCATTAACCATTTTTTCTCTAGCAGTTGTTACACTATCAATTACAGATTGTTCATGTTTCATATACCCTTTAACTGTATTAATTAAATTAGGTATTAAATCTGCTCTTCTTTTCAATTGAACATCAATACTAGATTCCTTTTCTTTAACATTTTCACTTTTTGTTACTAAGCCATTATAAGTTGAGGCAAATAATGCTATAACAATTACAACTACAGCAATAACTGCAATTAAAACTTTTTTCATTTTATCACACTCCTATATTAATAATAGCATTAATAATATAAATAGTAAATTATTTTTTTATACTAATTGATACTGTCTTGATATAATTCTTTTATCATAACTATACTTGACTATATATTTCTTATCCATTTCCATTGTTAACTTTTTGGAATAATCTTTAATTATCCCTTCTCCATATTTATTTCATTTGAAATAAGTTCTTCTTTTATTTTATCATAATAGTTCATATACTGCTTCCTTTCATTATTGTAGAAACACTTTAACATAAAGAGGAATTACTTACAAATGACTAGTCTTTAAAATTAAATAGAATTTATAAATAGAAAAAAAAGAATTACTAAACTGTTAGTAATTCTTGTTCTTTTTCCTTTAAAATATCTTCTATTTTTTTATTGTATTCATTAACTAAATCTTGAATATTCTTTTCAACTAGTTTTTGTTCATCTTCTGGAAGTTCTTGTTTTTTTGCTTCGTCTAATCCATCATGTCTTGCATTTCTAACTGAAACTTTAGCATCTTCTGCCATTGCTTTTACTTGTTTAGTTAACTCTTTTCTTCTTTCTTCTGTAAGTGGTGGAATAACTATTCTAATAGATTCTCCATCATTATTTGGTGTATATCCTAAATTAGATTCAAATATTGCTTTTTCAATATCTTTTAAACATCCTTTATCAAATGGTTTGATTAATAATTGAGTTGCTTCTGGTACTGAAATTGTCGCAAGTTGTTTTAATGGAGTCATTACTCCATAATATGATGCCATAACACCATCTAAACTAGATGGATTAGCACGACCTGCACGTACTGTTTTAATTCTTCCCATATAAGCTTCAATTGCTTTATCCATTTTTTCTTTTACTAACGAAACTACTTCATTATTCATAAAATCATCTCTCCTTGTTTCTATTATATTATATTATTTTTTTAAAATAAAGAAAAAGTAGAAAATTTCTACTTATTAAGTTCTATACCGAATAAATAATAATCATTATTTTCTTCATCATATTTATATGTATATTTGTATTGATTAAATTTAGTATAATCTTTATCCATATCAAATGAAGAATATGTAAGGTCAACTATCTCATCTTTTCCGTTTTTTGTTTCTATATCGTATGATTTATACATCTTATTTCCATCCGTTAGGGCCACTGCTACATTAATATATAATTCATTTACAGTTGTATCTTCTTCTGCTTTTACTACTTTTGTATATATATCATAATCCTTTGCTGTTTTACATGTATCACTAATACTTAATGTATACTCTTCTTCTTTATATTTAAATAAATAGCATTTAGAATATTCAATATCTTTCTTTTCTACTTGAGTCTTATTTGCACCAAATAACTTATCTAAACTATTTTGTAATTCTTCATTTTTAAATGTTGTCGTATTTCTTAAATTAAGTGCACCTAGTTTTTGAGTATATTCATTTGAAAAGTCTGCTACTGTCATACTATCTTTAGAATATAGTTCTATATAACTTTCAATAGGATCAAAATCATTAACATAACTATTAACTAATTCATTTACAAATCTACTACTTGGTTGTAATTGAATTACATTTTCTTCTGTTTTTTCTATCTTCTTAGGTTTTTCTACTGGTTTATTATATATTTCAAAATAATAATAACTTGCCCCTGCTCCTACAGCAAGACATATTAGCATAAGTAAGAATGTAAGAAAAGGATGTCCTTTTTTCTCTTTTTTTGGTTTTTGACTCTGGATATCTGCTAAAAATTCATCATCTACTTTATCTTCTTCTTTAGTTTTTGGTTGTTCTTTTTCTTTCTTTTCCTCTTCATTTTTTAATGTATCAGGAATTTCTGATGGAGGATCAATTTTAACTTCTGGAAATAATTCTTCTTTCTTTTCTTCTATTATTTCTCCATCATCTATTGTTTCAATATCTTCATCTTCTTTAAATATTGCTGATTTTTGTCCAACTTCACCAACAAATGTATTACTCATATCATCATCATTATTCATACTCTAATACCTCCTATTATTCTATAATAATTATATACTTAAAAATAAAAAATTACAAGAAAAAAGAGTGATTACTCACTCTCACAATAATTAAATATATTAGAATATTTTTCATTTATTGATTCTTTTCTTTTTTTGGTTAAGTATTCATCTTCTAATTGTTCTTTCTTTGAAAAACAATCACTATAATTAACTATCTTACCATTATCAACTGCATATAATGTTGGTAAAATCAACTTATAATCTGGAATACTTTTTTCTATTTCTTCTACTAATTTTTTATATTTTTTTGGTTGTTTTTCTTTTAGTATCATTGGATTATAGTAATAAATTTTATCCACTTTATCTTTTTTTGACTGTTCATAAATTACTTTAACTGCTTTTTTTGATTTTTCATCATCTGAATTAGCAAATAGAACTATTGCTTTTTTACTTTGAAATAATTCAATTACTTCATCGTATTTAGCATAGATAAAAGGATTATTATCACTAATTCCATATTCATTAGCAAAACGTTCAGAATCTGTTAGTTTTTCTACTTTCTTTGCTTCACATCCAGTTATTAAAATACTAACTAGAATTAAAACTATTACTGCTTTTTTCATATGTAAATTATCCTTGAACTTGATTCATAACTTCTTGAGCAAAATCTTCTTCTTTCTTTTCGATTCCTTCACCAACTTCGAATCTAATCATTGAAACGATTTTACCACCATTGTTTTTTACATAATCAAGAACTGTCATACTACTATCTTTAACAAATGCTTGTTCTTCTAAACAAATTTCTTTATAAAATTTATTTAATCTTCCAGCAACCATTTTTTCTGCGATATCAGCAGGTTTTCCTTCTTGCATAACTTGTTCTTTAATTACATGTGATTCATGTTCAACTATTTCAGCTGGAACTTGATCTCTTGTGATAGCTGTTGGATTCATAGCAGCAGCATGCATTGCTACATCTCTTGCTACTTCTTCAGTTGTTCCATCAAGTACAACTAAAGTACCAATTCTACCACCCATATGCTTATATGTACCAAATACTTGACTATCTTCTTTAACTACTTTTTCAAAACGTCTAAAATTAATTTTTTCACCAATCTTAGAAATAATTGAAATTAATTTATCATTAACAGTTTCAGAACCATCAACATAATTTAATACTTCTTCATTATCTTTAAAATCATTCTTTAAAATAATATTTGCTAAATAATCAACGAATTTAGTAAATTCTTCATTTTTAGCAACGAAGTCAGTTTCAGAGTTAACTTCTAATATTACAGCATCGTTACCATCTACTAATATTTGACAAACACCTTCTGCTGCAATTCTTCCTTCTTTTTTAGCTGCTTTAGAAATACCTTTTTCTCTTAACCAATCAATAGCTTTTTCCATATTTCCTTCACAAGCTTCTAATGCTTTTTTACAATCAAGCATTCCTGCCCCTGTTTTTTCTCTTAATTCTTTAACATCACTTGCTTTAAACATTTTAAAATCCTCCTCTATATTCTAAAACTATTATACTATTATTTATTTAATGCTTCAATAAGATCTGCTTTTTTCATTGTAGAATAACCTTTAACACCAGCTTCTTTAGCTTTAGCTTTTAAATCTGCTAATGTAAGACTAGATAAATCTTCTTTTTCAGTTTTTTCTACTTTCTTTTCTTCCTTCTTAGGTGTTTCTTCTTTAATTTCTTTCTTTTCTACAACTTTTTCTTCTTTTACTGCTTCTTTTTTAGGAGCTTTTTTAACTTCTTTCTTATCTTCTTCAGTAATGTAGTCAATTACTTCATTTCCATTAACTTCAGCAATAGCATTAGTAAGTGCACCAATAATTAACTTAACTGCACGTACTGCATCATCATTTCCTGGAATTACATAATCAACAACATCTGGATCACAGTTTGTATCTACGATACCAAATACAGGAATTCCTAATTTGTGAGCTTCTTTAATTGCGATATCTTCTTTACGAGGATCAACAATAACTAAAGCTTGAGGAGCTTTTTTCATTTCACGAATTCCTCTTAAGTTTTTATTTAATTTTTCATATTCTTTTTTAATGTTAATTACTTCTTTTTTAGGTAATAAATCAAATGTTCCATCAGCTTCCATTTTTTCAATTTCATCTAATCTTTTGATTCTTGATCTAATAGTTTTGAAGTTTGTTAAAGTTCCACCTAACCATCTTTCATTCATGAAATACATGTTAGTTCTAACTGCTGATTCTTCAACTGCTTCTTGAGCTTGTTTCTTAGTACCTACAAATAATACTTTTCCACCATCAGCTGCGATTTGTTTTAAAGCTTCATATGCTTCTTCTAATTTTTTAACTGTTTTTGCTAAATCGATAATATAAATATCATCTCTTGTTGTATAGATGTATTCCTTCATTTTTGGATTCCATCTTCTTTTTTGGTGACCAAAATGTACACCAGCTTCTAATAAATAATTCATTGATATTACTGTCATAATAATTTTTCTCCTTTTCGTTTTTTCTTCTATTAGTTTCTAATACTTACCACCCTAAGGCACTAGA
>CACZTK010000077.1 GCA_902784095.1 uncultured Erysipelotrichaceae bacterium
AAGATATGAAAAAACTATGAATCACTGGATGGAAATTACATATGACTGGTGCATTTCACGTCAATTATGGTGGGGGCATAGAATTCCTGCTTGGTATAAAGATGATCAAGTATATGTTGGAATGGATGCACCTAAAGAAGATGGTTGGGTACAAGATAATGATGTATTAGATACTTGGTTTTCAAGTGCACTTTGGCCATTTTCAACATTAGGTTGGCCAGATAAAACAGTAGATTTAGAAAGATATTTCCCAACAGATTGTATTGTTACTGGATATGACATTATTCCATTTTGGATTAATAGAATGACTTTCCAATCACTTGAATTAAATGGAGTAAGACCATTTAAAGATTGTATTATTCATGGACTTATCCGTGATAAACAAGGAATAAAGATGTCTAAGTCATTAGGAAATGTTGTTGATCCATTTGAAATGATTGATAAATATGGAGCAGATTCTTTAAGATTCTACTTAACTACAGATGGTTCTATGGGACTTGATTTAAGATTTGATGAAATAAAATTAAATTCTACATGGAATTTTATTAATAAAATTTGGAATGCATCTAGATTTGTATTAATGAATATTGAATCTTTAAAAGAAATTAAACTAGATAACTTAAAACCAGAAGATAAGTGGATTATTACAAAATTTGAAAAAGTTCTAAAAAGTGTTGATAAACATATGGAAAAATATGAGTTTAATTTAGCTGGTTCAGAAATATATGATTTTGCTTGGAATTATTTCTGTGATTACTATATTGAAATGGCTAAATATACTCTAGATGAAGAAGCAACTAAGTCAACATTATGTTATGTTTTATCAGGATTATTAAAACTTCTTCATCCATTTATGCCATTTGTAACAGAAGAAATTTATAAGATGTTACCTGTTAAAGATAGTGAAAGTATTATGATTTCTGAATATCCAAAGTACTCTAAAAAATTAGAATTTGATGAAGAAGAGCTTGCTGTTGATGATGCTATTGAATTCATTAAAGCATTTAGAAATGTAAAAGCAGAGAATAATATTACTAAAGAAATGAAAGTAATGTTTGATACTACTGATGATAATGAACTTATTGTTAAGATGTTAAAAATTAAAGATAATATAGTAGATTCACCAACTGGAGAGACTGCTTATAAAGTATTCTCTAATAGGGTAAAAGCAACTATATTCTTTGATAAGCAAGAAACAGAAGAAGAGCGTCAACTTCGTGATGCCCAAATTAAAATGTTAGAAAATTCTATTGAAAGAAGAAGAACATTGCTTTCTAATGAAAACTATGTTAACAAAGCACCACAAAATATTGTAGAACTTGATAGACAAAAACTAAAAGAAGAAGAAGAAAAGTTAGAACATTTAAGAAATAATATGTAAAATTTTTACATATTATTTTTTTCGACAAATTTTGTAAAAAAGTTTTGTTACTATACTGATGGTGATGATAATGAAAAAAACTTTTATATACATGTTGTTAGCTATATTTTTAGGTGCAATAACAGGAAAGATACTATATACAAAGTATGAAGACACTACTTCAGTATTTAATGAAAAATCTACTGCTTATTTTTTACAAGAAGGGGTATATGAGACCAAAGACTCTATGGATAGAAATACAAAAGATATAAACCCAAAGTTAATTATTAATAAGAATAATAAGTATTATGTTTATGTTGGTATTTCTAAATCAATTGATGGCGTAAATAAAATAAGAAGAATATATAAGAAAAGAGGATATAATATTATTCCCAAAGAAAAAGAAATAAAAAATGAATCATTCTTAATCAATTTAGAACAGTATGATATTCTATTAGAAAGTAACACTACAATCAATGATATCTTAGCTATAGAAGAAGTTGTTTTATCTAACTACGAAGAAACTTTTAAATAATTTACTTATAATATTATAGAGGTGAATTATGAAGAAAGTAAAAGATATTGTAGAAAGTGAAAGACCAAGAGAAAGATTATTAAATGATGGGGTAGAAAGCTTAACTAATGAAGATTTACTTGCTATAATTCTAAAAACAGGAACTGTTAATAGAAATGTAAAGGAATTGGCTTTAGAGGTAATAAATTACTATGATGGTTTTTATAATTTGAAAAATATTAGTGTGGAACAATTAAAAAAAATAAAAGGAATAGGAAAAGTAAAGGCAATTGAATTAGTCGCAGCTTTAGAATTTGGAAAAAGAATAGTTTTAAAAGATGATGCACATAATAAGAAGAGATTAGTCAATGCTAAAGATATATGGGAATATACTAGATATTTATTTAAGGATAAAAAACAAGAATATTTTTATGCATTATATTTTAATAATAAACAAGAATTAATAAGTAAAAAATTATTATTTGTAGGAACTATTAATAGAAGTGTTGTTCATCCAAGAGAAGTTTTTAAAGAAGCATATTTATTAAGTGCATCATCTATTATATGTATGCATAATCATCCATCTGGAGATATAAAACCAAGTATTCAAGATATAAATTTTACAAAAAACTTGTATGAAATAGGAAAAATACAGGGTATACCAGTAGTTGATCATATTATTGTAAGTGATAATTCATATTATAGTTTTTATGATAATAATAGTATATTTAAATTGTAAATATTAAGAATATATATTATAATATTAGAAGTTGAGAGGGATTTATATGTATCATAAAAAGAAAGATAAAAAGAAAAAAATAATTACTATTTCAGTTTCATCAATAGTTATATTATTAATGTTATTAATATCTTTATCAATAAATAGAAATTATACTATTGCTGAGTCAATCTTAAAAGATGGTGCAACTATTATTCAAAAGATAATTATGTATCCATTTACAGCATTAAATAAAGAAAAAAAAGAAGATTTATCTAAGAGTTATATTATTCAAAAGAATGTTAATTCTTCTTTAGAAAAAGAAATAAAAGAATTGAAAGATACATTAAATTTAAATAAAACATTAACTGAATATAGTGTTGTAAATGCTACTGTATTATCACGTAATAAGGGTTATTGGTTTAATACAATAACTATTGATAAAGGTAAAAAAGATGGCATTGAAAAAGAAATGGCTGTTATAACTAAGAATGGATTAGTTGGGAAGATAAATAAAGTTAGTTATACTTCTAGTGAAATAAAATTAATTACATCAGATGATGTTAACTACAAGGTTTCTGTTGGAATATCTACATCTGATGGTGATACATATGCAGTATTAAATGGTTATAAAAAGGAAGAAAAACTATTAATGGTAACGGGTGTGGATAAAACAATTTCAATAAAAGAAAAGGATGTAGTTAC
>CACZTK010000078.1 GCA_902784095.1 uncultured Erysipelotrichaceae bacterium
AATCTATTTTTTTCAAAACCTAATATCTTTGCTTCTTTTGTAGTAGTAAATAAAGTTCTTATATCATCAAATACTCCTGTATATGTAGCAGGATTACTTCTAGGAGTTCTTCCTATCGGATTTTGTGATATTTCTACTAGTTTATCAATATGATCAAGTCCAGTTATCTTTTTATGCTTACCTGGTTTTTCTTTAGACTTATATACTTTTTGCATTGCACTTTTACATAAAATTTCATTTATTAAAGTTGATTTACCACTACCAGAAACACCTGTAATACAAGTAAATGTTGCAAGAGGAATATCTACATCAATATTCTTTAAATTATTTTCAGAAGCACCAACAATCTTTATAAATTTCTTATTTCCTTTTCTTCTTTTCTTAGGAACTTCAATAAATTCCTTACCACTTAAATATCTTCCTGTAATACTTTTATCATTTTTCATTACTTCTTCTGGTGTTCCACAGGCTACTACTTTTCCACCTTTATCACCTGCACCTGGACCAATATCTACTAAATAATCAGATGCAAGCATTGTATCAGTATCATGTTCTACAACTATTAAAGTATTTCCCAAATCTCTCATTTCTAAAAGTGAATTAATTAGTCTTTCATTATCTCTTTGATGAAGTCCGATACTAGGTTCATCTAAAACATATAAGACCCCTGTTAAATGAGACCCTATTTGAGTAGCAAGTCTTATTCTTTGGGCTTCTCCTCCTGATAATGTTCCGGCACTTCTACTTAATGTTAAGTATTCTAATCCTACATTTGATAAGAAATTTAATCTATCTTCTATTTCTTTTAAAACTAATTTGGCAATTTCTTTCTTTTCTTCAGTTAATTCTAAATCATTAAAGAATGGAATTAATTTTTTTATAGACATTTCTGTAACTTCATAAATATTTTTTCCACCAAGTTTAACAGATAAAACATCATCATTTAGTCTTGCTCCATGGCATGTTTCGCATGTATGTTCAACCATGTATCTTTCTAACCATTCTCTTATCCAAGTAGATGTTGTATCCATATATCTTCTTTCTAAGTTATTGATAATCCCTTCATAGAAATCTTTTCTATTGTATTTAGTTCCTCCCCTAGAAGAATAATTAAAATGAATTAATTCATCAGATCCATATAATATTAGTTCTTGTTCTTTTCTTTTTAATTTCTTCCATGGAGTATTCATTTTTATTTTATAGTGTTTACATAAACATTCTAGTTTTTTATAATCCATTCCTTCAGGATCATCAGTAAGTGTTTTTATACATCCTTCTTCAATAGATAAAGTAGTATCTGGAATTAATAAATCTTCATCTATTTGTAGTTTAACACCTAAACCTTTACAATCGCCACATGCGCCATAAGGAGCATTAAAACTAAACATTCTAGGTTCTAGTTCAGGTAGAGAAAATTCACAATATGGACATGCAAAAGACTCAGACATAACAAGTTCTTTTTTATTATCTCCAAGTATTTCAATAACTACTTTACCATGAGAAAGTTTAGTTGCTTGTTCTAAAGACTCAAATAATCTAGATCTTGAATCTTCTTTTAAAACAATTCTATCTATAACTACATCTATTTTATCTTTCTTATTTTTTTCAAGAGTAATCTCCTCAGATAAATCATACATTTCTCCATTGACTCTAACTCTTATATAGCCTTCTTTTCTTAAATCATCTAATAAGTCTTTATGAGTACCTTTTTCTCCATGAACTACAGGTGAATATATAACTAACTTAGTACCAACAGGATATTCCATAACTTTATTAGTCATTTCCTCCACACTTTGACTAGATATAGGAATATTATGAGTAGGGCAATAAGGTACCCCAATACGTGCAAAAACAAGTCTTAAATAATCATATATTTCTGTAACAGTACCTACAGTAGATCTAGGATTATTGTTAGTTGTTTTTTGATCAATACTAATAGCAGGTGATAATCCTTCAATACTATCAACATCTGGTTTTTCAGAACCACCTAAAAACTGTCTAGCATAGGCAGATAAACTTTCCACATAACGTCTTTGTCCTTCTGCATAAATAGTATCAAATGCTAAACTACTCTTACCACTTCCAGATAGTCCTGTCATAACTATAAGTTTATTTTTAGGAAGTTCTATATCAATATTTTTTAAATTATTTTCTCTTGCACCCTTAACAATTATTTTATCCATAACACTTCACCTAGGTGATATTTTATCATATAAACGAAAAAAGATAAAGATATTTGAAATGTAAACACTTTGTAAAACAACTCAAATTTAATTGCTAGTATATAAAATTGTGTGATATAGTTAAAGTGATGATAGAGAAAGGAGAATGGGTATGGCATTAGATATGAGTAGAGCGACTAACGCAGTTAGTCAAAAAGGTGTTCAAGAAATGATTACAACACTTCAAACTCAAATAAAAGGAGTATATGAGGCTATGTTAGGACCAGAATATAATACTTTTCTAAATGTAGTTGACCAAAACTGGAGTGGTGCTTCAAGAGACGCATTTGTTAACGATTTTAAAGAAAAAGTTAATAGTGCTCGTGGAGAATTAAAAAATTTAATGAATCGAGTTTCAACAGATTTAACAGATACAAAAAATACATTTATCAAAGCTGATGCAAGTGTTTATCAAGCTAAAAAATAATAAAGGAGGGAAAAATTAATGAATACAGATATTACAGGAATTGCTGACCTAAACAAAGTACAAACTGCTGCTATAGCATATAGAGACAACCTAAAAAAACAATGTTCGTTTTTACTAAAAACTGTTGGTGGTAAAGGAATGATTGGACAAGGATTAAATAATAGTCCTGGTACTGCTGGTGTTTTAAAGCAATATGATACAGCTATATCTTATAGAGCAAAGACAATCATTGCGATAATGGACAAATTAATTAATAGTATTGAACAAACAAAAAATACCTATAATAAGTCAGTTACTCAAGCAGCTGGTTCTACACTTACTGCTGCTACTAATAAAATGAAGAGTTAATTTAAAGATAGTATAAAAAAAGATTTCATATGAAATCTTTTTTTATGATATAAGAACTAGAACTGTTCCATTTCTAATATTAGTATTATATAGCAATACATCTGGAGTATATTTTTCGTTTGTTAAAGCATTATATAATGAATTAGAATTTGATAGTTTTAGTTCTCCATTAGTAGATTCAGATATTGATTTATTTAATAAATTAATAATATTTCCTATTTTTAAACTAACTGGTAAATATATGCTATATTCCTTATCTATTTCTGGAACAATTAACTTAATAATTACTTTGTTTTTCAATATGAATCATCTCCATTCACACCTAATCCTTTAACCACTTCTACATCACTATCATTTATATTATATAATAGACCCGTAACAGTTGCATTAATTTCATTTGACGTTAATTCTCTAGTAGTTATTATGCTTTGAATATCAATATCTTCTCCTAACCATATTCCTGTACCTTTATTAATTTTTTCATACCATTTTTCATTAATTACTCTTTTAAATGATTGGAAATTATCAATTAAAACAAATTTACTCTTTTGATATTTATCAATACTATTAAACATTGTAAATAGTTCTTTTATTCCATCATCTAACACTGTATCATAAATTTTACCTATACCTAAAACTACATAAATATTCATAACCTTAGAAACTGAGTCTTCTTTGATTATGCCCTTTATAGTTGTAGTAAAATCTTCACTAAATATATCTATTCCATCTATTTCTAACATACTAGATGAGAAATTTAAAACTCTTACTTTACAATCATTTAGAGAATTAAGTACATTTACTAAGTTTACAATAAATTCTTGTTTAAATAACACATCATTACCAGAAATTCGATATATTCCATTTTTTAATAAATCGATTGTTGAAACTTCAGCAGTATAGGCATTTACTCCAACTGGTACTTTTTGAATGTCTGTTATATATTTTGCTAAGGTTGATGAATTTACTTTTAGCGGTATAACTGGTATTTTCTTTGCCTTTGCCATTTTAGTAGATAGTTTTGCCCCTGCTGATTTTATAACATCATTTATTTGATCTCTAAAATAGATATATGCAGTTTGGAATTCATAACCTACATCATTTATTGTTATTATACCTCTACCAAAATTCTTTGCTGGAGTAAGTCCAAGCGGAGCTTTGAAATAATATTTATAATCAAAGTCATCTTTTAATTGAGTTGCGATTTGGTAATTATAGTTTTGTGATACTGTAGATGGTACTGAATTAACTGCTGATGCTGTTGTCATAAAGATAATTCCATATTTTGAACCATCTCTTAATATATGTGTTAAATAATCTAAATATCCAGAATATGTCTCAGCAAATGATTCATATCCATTTAATACTGTTACTATCAATGGTATTTCTTTTTTACTCTGTTTTATATAAGAAGTATAGCTTCCACCATATTCTGAGAATAAACTCTTTCTGTTAGATAATTCTCTATCTAACATTAAGCATAAACTCTTAACTTTTTCTTCTTCATCTGATAAAACAACATCAGAAACTTGTGGAAGTTCATTAAGTACTCTTAATACTTCTGCTCCAAAATCTAAAATATAGAAATTAATTTCATTTGAAGTATGAGTAGTACATAATGAATATATCATAGTCATTAACATATTTTCTTTACCAGAACCTGTATTACCATAAATAATGGTATTACCATTTTCTGTTAGATCTATTTTCAATAAATCTTGTCTTTGACTAGTTGGATCATCATATTCACCGATTATTGCTTCAAATATATTTTTTTGAGGTTGAAATTTATATTTTTCAATTACTTTTGATAAATATATTTCTTTTGGTATAGCAGGTAACCATAACTGACTTAGATTAACATTTTCTCTTTGAGAAAGATTATATAATGTTTTAACCATGTTAGTTAATTGATCACCTATATTATCATTTGTATCTTGTTTTGCTGCATCATTAACTTTCTTAACAATATTTGCATTATTGTCGATGAAGTCAATTGAATCATCAATTTGTTTTGCTATATAGTCTTTTGGCACATATTTTGCTCCAGTCCAACCAGATTGGCCCATTTCAAATAACTCATCATTACCAACTTGAAGAATAAATCTACCAGCTTCTTTTATAAATGCTGCATCATTTTTACCAAGCATTTCTCTACTATCTTCTGTTGTTGCAACTTTAAGACATATTCTAAACTTTGTATTTGACCAAATTTGATCATCTACTACACCTGAAGGTTTTTGAGTAGCAAGGATTAAGTGAACTCCTAAACTACGTCCGATACGAGCAGTTGAAATAAGTTCATCCATGAAATCAGGTTGTTGAGATTTCAATTCTGCAAACTCATCAGAGATTATAAATAAATGTGAAATTGGTTCTTTTACTTTTCCTTCTCTATAGAATTGTTGGTATTTGTAAATATCTACAGTACTTTCTCCTAATGCATCACGAGCTTCATTAAATTTTCTTTGTCTTCTCTTTAATTCACTGTTAATTGATACCAGTGTTCTTTTCATTTCATTAGTATCCAAGTTAGTAATCGTACCAACTAAGTGTGGAATCTTAACTCCTGTTTCTCTATTTTCAAATGCTCCAGCTAAACCTCCACCTTTATAGTCAATAAGAACAAATTGAACTTCATAAGGGTGATAGTTTAATGCCATTGATAGTATAAATGTAATAATAAATTCTGATTTACCGGATCCAGTAGAACCTGCAATTAAACCATGTGGTCCATGATATTTTTCATGTAAATCTATTTCAAGTAATTTACCATCAGGTCTTACTCCAAGAGGTGTATGAAGACTTATTGTTGGATCATTATTTTGCCATCTGTTTACAATATTTAATTGTTCAATACGACCAACTTTATACATTTCTAAGAAGTTCAAGCTTGGTGGTAGAGAACTTGAAAGTGATGATGCTACTGCTGGAATATTAGCAAGTATTCTAGCATAATCAGCAATATTAACATTTAAAAACTCAGGTTTGTATACTACTGGTTCCTTATCAGTTTCTTTTTTATCATAAATAGTACAAGCTCTATTATTGATTTCAATAAATTTGTTACATTTACTTGGAATCAAACTCATAGATTTTTCTATCGTAAGAAGAGAAAAACCATAATTAGCTTCTATATCCATTATTTTATCAATAATTCCTAATCTTTTAACTTCAAGATAATTATCAGTTATTATTAAATAGTATTGATCAAAATCTTTATATTTGTTATTATCACCTTTTTTATTATCATCTTTAGCTTTCTTTTTATCATCATCATTATCGTGATTATTTGAAAGTCTTTGCGATAATTCCTGTTCTAAGTATTGAGAGATTGCTTTATACTCATCCTCATTTGTACCAAATAATCTTAAATCTCTATCTTTTGTATATACATGTGGTAAGTATTTAAAATACTCATAAGTTTTTTCATTTTCTGGTGTTGTTAAAACAGCTATTTTTAAGTCCATACCACTATAATATGAGATTAATTGTAACATTAGATTATCAATATATGATTGACGATATTGAAATTCAGGTGTAATTACTACTGGAAAAATATGGTCCTTTAATAAAGATATTGTTATTGGAACATTATTAAGAATTAATGGGCTTTCTTTTACTTTTATAACTTCGTCTCTTAAGTTATCATCTTCCATAGAAAATTCTTCTATTTGAGCTTCTATTTCTATTTCTGATTTTTTATTTCCTATACCAACTCTTAAACTTAAGAAATCATCATCTGCGATTTCTCTACTCCATATTTTATTATTCTTTTCTACGATACATTTTTTAATTTCTTCTGGACTTAAGTTGTTTTCAAATAAAATTTGAGTTTCTTTTTTTAATTCTTCATTTATCTGTGTAACTTTACCACCTAGATATCCCAAATATCTTTCTTGTCTTTTCTTTTCTCTTTTTGCTACTGCCTTTTTTCTAAATTTGTCAGATATTATTGGAAAGAACATTGAACCTAATAACATTGATATGCAAACAACTATTTCTGTTATGAAATTAGCAATATTTACTTTTCCTTTGCCATTAATTACAGAAAATATCGCAATAACCCCTGTCATTGATGAAGAAATACCCATCATTATAGTTGCTCCATACGTTAAAATAGCTGGAACGTCTGAGTCATTTGTTTTCTTTTCAGGCGGTTTTTCTATTGTAATTTTTTTATTGGTTATACTCTTTGTTAATCTTGGTGTATGAAAAAATACTTGGTTGTCATTATATAAAACTAGATTTTTTTCTGTATCTTTTACTGGTGTATATGTATTTTCGGTACCTGAACCATATTCTTGATATGCTTCTAGACTAGTAGCTACTTTACTCCCTGGATTATTCATTCTAATATATGTTGCCATCCATATTAGTTTTAATCCATTTACAAAAATTACATCTCCTAGTCTTAGGTATCTTTTTGTAGTTCTTTCTTTATTAACAAAGAAGATATTCCCGTTATCAGTTGCAGTTGATTCTATTACCCAAAATCCATTATATAAATATATTTTAAAATGAGGTGCATATGTATAAGGATTATCATATGATATATCAAAACTTGTAGTATTTCCTAATTGAATAGTAGTTCTATTTCCGATTGAAAAATCTTTGTATTCAATTGGTGTATCATAACAATATAATGTTATATACTCTTCTAAATCATTAAACTTAATCCTATAAACACTTTCATTACTTAATGCTTCCTTAGTTATTTGTAGTGTATCCTTATAAACAAGTTTATCTGCTCCACTTGAAATATACCAATTATTATTCTCGGCGGTTAATGCAAGTGTCTCTTCTATACCATTTGGAGATACATAACTTATTACAAATTGATCTTCCACCTTTTCAGGAAGAGAATAATCTCTTAATTTCATACTATCTGCTAAAAATACTTTCATACATTAACACCCACCATTATTCTATATAATATAGGATAACATATTTTTCACTATTTGAAAATGTAAAATATAAAAAAAATCCACAGAAATTGTGGATTAAATTAATTTGATTTCATTTCAAATAGGATGTCTCTAAGTTCCATTGCTCGTTCAAAATCTAAGTTCTTTGCAGCTTCTCTCATTTCTTGTTCAATAGATTCCATTAGTTTTTCTTTTTCTTTCTTAGAAAGTGGTTTTGCTTTAGTACTATCAACATCTATATCTACATTTCTAATTACATCGCTTATTTCTTTAGAAATAGTTTTTGGAATAATATTATTCTCTTTATTATATTTTTCTTGAATCTTTCTACGTCTTGCAGTTTCATCAATTGCATATCTCATAGAATCAGTAATCTTGTCTCCATACATGATAACATGACCATTTGCATTTCTTGCACATCTACCTATTGTTTGAACTAGACTTCTACTACTTCTTAAGAAACCTTCCTTATCAGCATCTAATATAGCAATTAACGATACTTCAGGAATATCAAGACCCTCTCTTAGAAGGTTAATTCCTACTAAAACATCGTATTTTCCTTCTCTTAAATCATGAATTATTTGAACACGTTCTAATGATTTTATTTCTGAATGAAGATATGCTACTTTGATATCTAATTCTTTTAAATAATTAGTTAACTCTTCACTCATACGAATAGTGAGTGTTGTTACTAATACTCTTTCATTACGAGATATTCTATCATTAATTTCACCTATTAAATCATCAATTTGTCCTTCTGTTTTTCTTACTTCGATAGTTGGATCTAATAATCCTGTTGGACGAATAATTTGTTCTACATAGTGATTATTAGTATGTTCTAACTCTAAATCACCTGGTGTTGCTGAAACATATATTGCTTGATTGATTTTTTTCTCAAATTCATCATATTGTAGAGGTCTATTATCAAGTGCACTAGGAAGTCTAAATCCATATTCAACAAGATTCATCTTTCTAGCACGATCTCCATTATACATACCACGCACTTGTGGAAGTGTAACATGCGATTCATCTACTACTAGTAAATAGTCATCTGGGAAGAAATCCATTAAAGTAGTTGGTGTTTCACCTTTTTTTTCTCCCTGCCATAGGTGCAGAATAGTTTTCTATTCCAGAACAAAAACCAGTTTCTTCTAACATCTCAATATCATAGTTAGTTCTTTGTTCAAGACGTTCTGCTGCCAAAAGTTTATTATTTTCTTTAAGTTCTTGTAATCGTTCTGATAATTCATTTTTTATCCTTTTAATAGCTTCATGAAGCTTTTCATCACTAACAACAAAGTGACTTGCTGGAAATAAACTAATTGTTTTTTTATTAGTAATTACCGCTCCTGTTAAAACATCTATTTCACTAATTCTATCTATTTCGTCTCCAAAAAATTCTATTCTATATCCTGTTTGATTTTGATTTACAGGAATTATTTCTAAAATATCCCCTCTTACTCTAAAAGTACCACGTTTAAAATCTAAATCATTTCTTTCATATAACATATCTACTAGTTTTTCTAAGACTTTATTTCGATCAAGTTCTTCTCCAACAGATAAAGTTAACATCTTACCCTTATATTCATCAACTTCTCCTATACCATAAATACATGATACGGAAGACACTACTATTACATCATCATATGTTAATAAATTACTTGTAGCTTCATGGCGTAACTCATCAATTTCATCATTAATAGAAGAATCTTTTTCAATATAAGTATCAGTAGAAGGAACATATGCTTCTGGTTGATAATAATCATAATAAGATATAAAAAAACAAACATGATTATTAGGAAATAATTCTTTAAACTCACTATAAAGTTGTGCCGCAAGAGTCTTGTTATGGGCAAGTACTAATGTAGGTTTATTAACTTCTTGTATTACATTAGCAATAGTAAATGTTTTACCTGTACCTGTTGCACCCAAAAGAACTTGTTCCTTTCTTCCTTCCTTTAATCCTTGAACAAGTTCATTTATTGCCCTAGGTTGATCTCCGCTAGGCTTATAAAGTGCCTCAAGTTTAAATTTTCCACCCATGTTATCCACCTCCTATTACGACCATTATCAACCAAGTGACGAATAATTTTTCTCATCAATTTTGTCACTTAATTGGTTAACTCTGTCTCGTGACAAATTTTGATCAATTCAAAAATATTTCGTAAAATTATAAAATATTCTGCATTCAAGTAAATACAATTTTACCAGAAAATAAAGAAAAAAACAAGATTTTGCCCTTGTTTAAAATTCTTAATTTGGTTGTATTTTTTCAATAGTAGTTTGGTCAATTTTTATGTCCTTAGTTTCAAAATTCGTCACCAATTCTTTCAGTATAACTTCTTCTACATATATCTCTAAAGATGGTAATGATTCACATACTAAATTTTTATTATCTCCATACACATCAACTGTTATTATATCTGATGCATGTCCCATTAATTTACTTATGACTTTTGTCAAGACAGAATGTAGTTACATATATTTTATAATTTCTAGTTAAAGTTATTTACAAATTACATTATAAATTCTATACTGATATTAAGGTGATGCTATGATTTGTCCTAATTGTGGAAAAAAAAGTAATAATAGTAGCTTTTGTATGTTCTGCGGATATTTAACTAATGGAAATTTTATTGATTATAATCATGCTAAAGTTAGAAGCGATCTAGAAATATATTTAGATGATGATTATTTTGTTGTAACAAGAAATACTAATTATATTACAACATTTATATTGGGGCCATTATATATGTGTTATAAAAATAAATTTCTAATTGGTTTTATTCTAGGAATAATTGATAGTTTGTTGGTTTACTTATATATATATGAAATAACAAACTTTATTAGAATTATGGGTATATTTCCACCCGCGTTAATAGTTATTGCAATAATAATAACTACACGAATATTTTGGATGATGGTAAATAATATATTATATATTAAACTTGTTGAAAAGGATATAAAAAAATTAAAGCATAAGTATAAAGATAGATTTATTAGTTATATTCCAAAAAAAAGAAGCAATATAATATTGCCATTCATTTCAGTTCTTTCTTATATAATCATAGTGTCCTTGATAATACTTATATACAAAACAGTATTATAGTCAATCACTTGCTTACTTTCTTTAATTTTCCTCCATCTACTTTATAAACTTCATCACATAAGCTTTCAATATCCTCTTTTATATGTGTAGCTAAAATTATAATTTTATTTTTATCTTTTTCACTATTATCTCTTGCATTATCTAATATTCTTACAAATTACCAAAATACCATCTAACTATAATGAATGTTATTATTGGTATGAAACAAATAAAAATCACTATACACACTGGTTTATAAATACTTCTAATCCTTATATTTACAATATTCTCATCCTTATTCATTTTATATATTTTTTTTATTTTATTAATCTTTGCATTCATCAAAAAAATATATACAGGATTACTAATTATTACCCAAAAAAACTTATTTAATAGGAAATAAAATAAAATAAAAACAGGTGCAAAAGTAAATGGTCCAATATTAGTGATCTTATAGAAAATATTATATAGAATAAAGTAACTAGTAATATTAAGAATTTCCAAAATCAATCCTAAAAAGAAATAGTTTCTATAGCCAAAATACAAAGGTCCAAGCAAAAAAACAATCAATTTATTATCATTGTGAACAATCATATTGTATTCATCACCAAATACTTTTTCAATATCAGAAATCTTAGGATTATTCTTTGTTATATAATTACCATTCAAAATATATCCACAAAACATACAAAAGTTGTTAGTCATTTTCTTACCACAATTGGGGCATTCCATATTATCACCTTTAATATAATTAATTTTTCATAGATTTAAATAATTTATAAAGACTTACTTGTTAAATGGTTTTTATTCAATTTTTCTATTTTTCCATTGTCAACCTTATAAACTACATCACATAACTTATCAATATCTGCTTTTATATGGGTTGCTATCAATATAATTTTTCCTTTTTTCTTTTGCTTCAATAAAATATTTCTAATATTATTTGAACTGTTATCATCTAAACCATTAAATGGTTCATCAAATATCATTACCTTAGGATCTTCCATTAATACTTGTGCTATGCCCAGCTTTTGTTTCATTCCAAGAGAATATTTATGATATATTTTATCAGCAGCATCTTTTAATCCAACATCATCTAAAACTTCATTAATCTCATAATCTCCAATTCTATTTTGGATAGAAGCCAAAAGCTTCAAATTATCCCTACCAGATAAATCTGGTAGAAATGTTGGTTTTTCTATCAATGCTCTTGTACTTGGTGGAAACTCTTGATTTTTAATTATATTTTTTCCATCAAATAAAATTTCTCCATTTGTAGGCTCATAAAAAGCACATATCATTTTCAATAATACTGTTTTGCCTGAACCATTTGCACCTATAAATCCATATATTTTCCCATCCTCAAAACTCAAATTAACATTATTTAAAATATTTATGTCCTTAAAGTTTTTAGACACATTTTTTAATTCTATTCTCATTATATTCCTCCCACGTTTTGAATAATATTGCTCTTGTTTATCTTATAAATAAGCATCGAAAACAAAAACAGTATTATATTAATTATTACTAGAATTACTTGATATTTATTATACCACATAATATTTTTTGGAATCACTAACATTACTAAAATTATAAGTGGTATTATCAAATACTTTATTTTTTCCATAGACTTTATATTCATGTATATTAAAGTTACTATTTGTTGTAATGTTATAGTATATAAAAAATCCGATAAAAACACTATGATAATTTGCTTAAATAATATGTTATTTTTCCTTAAGACTAATAGAATAACTAATATTAATAAGTATTGAATAGACTTTAATAAAGCTATAATAATTAAAGAAAGCAATTCTTTAATTAAATACCACTTTACGGTTGTTATTCGCAAAAATATATTATCTAATCCATTATGCAAGTCTTTAATATATAAACATATAATTAAATACAGCTGAATAACTATATCGAAAGTAAACATTACAACATTAATTATATTCAAATTTTTTTCTTGAAGGTTTAAACCCAATGTCATTTTTAATAATTCAAGACCATCATTGCTTATGCCAAGATTAACTATAATAAGAACGAAAACTGGAATAATAAACAATAACATTACTTCTTTATATCTTTTTCTAAATAAGTATTCTAAATCACTTAAAATGACATAAATATTAAATTTATTGTATTTAATATTTATGTTTTTATATAATAAATATGTTATTATTTCTAAGATAAATATAAATAAAACAGAATAATTAATTTCCAAAGAAAAGCTTTCATACCTAATACTTTCAAAGTACTTCCAAGGAAGGATTGAAAAACTGCTAGCGATAGTCAAATTGGTATTGGGAACAATCCAAAAAAATGCAATAAACATTATATTTATAATAATAGTTGTCTTTTCTCCAAGTTTAACATAACTAATTATACTTATTATACTTATTAAAATAGCAATTATTATATACCTAATTAAATAAAATACTGTATATATTATATTATTAACATAACCATTATAATCTGCAGGGAAAAGATATTGAAATTCTACAAGATTTAAAAAAGCTAAATATGATATAATGATAATACCAATTACTATTAAATTGGCACGAACAACTAACTTTATTAATTCTTTTAAATATACTTGTTTGTTATTTAACCTTATAATATAAAAATAGTACTTATTAAATATTGAGCAAACATTTATGGTATTAATAAATAAAATTAGAAAAAGTAAAGCATTAAAGGTTGAAAATTGAAATGTAACTAATACTGCATTAAAATAATTTTCTACTCCTGCACTCAATACAAAACTGCCATATAGACTTATAATTATTGATAAAATAATAATTGCTTTAAACTTGCTAGTTTTTGTAATAAAATTTAATATCTCTGTTGTACTATCTAATTTTTTTTTACCGTTAATCATTTTCTTTTTCATTTGCCAATATCATCCTTTCTTTTTTTCTATAAAATATGAATAATATAAAATAAGATGAAATGACTAGTAATAGTGAAATAATAATAACAAAAGCAAAATTAGTTTTACCATCAAAAGAAAAATATCCCAACAGATTAAAATATTTCATTAAGGTATGATATCCAAAAATTTTATTAATAATTAAAGCATATATAACTACATAGAAAACTATATCTACAACAAAAAATGTAATATATCCTAGAAGAATCGCAATTAGTTTATTTTTATTTTTTTTACAAAAAAGCAATCCCAAATTGCCATAAAATACCCCCATTAAATATTGTACTATACATAATATCAAACCATATAAAATAAAATTATGATATTTCCAGGAATCATATACAGCAATTTTTAGCACTTCAGAGTCAACTCTAAAATTAAAATTCGTAATCACACCAGAAATTAAAAATATCAAAATCAATAAACAAGGAAATAACATAGCAGGTTTTAAACTAGACTTAAAAATTTTCTTGATATAATCTTTATATTTCATTCGCGTTAAGTAATATCTAAATATACCACAGTTTATTTCTTCATGAATTCTGTTAATTGTAATAATTATAATAAATAATGGTGCTAATAATTGCACATATACAAAAGCATGATTTTGTACTATTTCACATGATAATGTAATTACATCTAATTTTTTGAATTTTTCTTTTGGATTTTCCATTTGCTTTATTATTTTGCAACTTTCTTTGTTTTTATCTTGCTTGCACTGTTTTTGATATTCATAGTATTTAGGCGCATATCCATAGTAATCATTAAAATATTGATGAAAAGAAATGCCAACTATAAAAATAGAAATAAGAACAACTATAATACTTAAACTATTTTGAAATATATATTTTTTAATTTTTTTCATAGATAACCTCCAAATATTAAAAGTAAAGTATGTTTTAACATATATTATTCAAATATCATTTAATATCATTGGCTTGAGCTATAATAATTTTTGTGAATTATATATAATAAAAATATTGTTATGATACTCCTTAAGCTATTAATGCGATAATACATATTATATATATTAACACATCTCAAATTAAAAAAAACATTTTTACCATAATTAATTTTAATAGAAATTAATTATCTATTATTTAAATAATATGTAAGGTAAGATTGATTAAAATAAAATTTAAAACTTTCTTTATTATTTTAATTTAGATTCCAGGCACCATTAAAATTACCTGTTGTTATAAATGAATTTTTAGCCCTTAAATTTAATCTGAATGTTCCTGGGCTAGCAAGAGCACCATCACTACTAGTTATAGTGACATCTGTACCTTTAGGTAAATTATACCAACTGCCATAATAACCATAATTTACACTATAAACTCTTGTTTGAATAGCCATTTCGTTTCCACTTAAATTATCCGTACAACCAGTTTTTATTGCTGATTGTACCCCAAAATTATCTTTGTTATGGTTTCCTGTTGTTACAGGATTAGAAAAATTAGGAATTGTTAAATTTACTATTGCAACAGAATTTGCAAAAACACCGCTCGCTGCTAGAACTGTTGTTATAGCTAACAATAAAGTCATATATTTTACATACTTCATATAAATCCATTCTCCTTTATAACCTCAATCTTACCTCACACCAAAATTATAACATTTTTTCCATTTTTTTCAAAAATTTTTTAGATATTTTTATATGTTAAATTATTTTAATATTTCATCATTATATAAAATTATCTTTTAATTTAATTAAAAATCAACAGATAATAAAATTTATAATAGCAGACAGTAAATTACTATGCAACTATATTAAAGTTATAACGAAATTTCAACAACATTATATTGTTTATAATATACCAATATTTATATCAAGCAGTTATAGAAAATAATAATAAATGAATAAAATGAGTAATGGTAAATTATAAATAAATTCAATAAAAATAGGCAATTTTTAATTTGCTTTAAAATATACAAATTGAGTAGTGTTATTCCAATTGTATTCTTTCCACATATCTGTGGATTTACTTCCAGGATCAGATATTATTATCTTATCATTTTTTACCTCATCTAGCGCCACCCAATGTTGTGATGTTGCTGTTGCTCCTATTACTTCCACAACTATTAAATAATCACTTTCATAATATTTCTTTATCTCAGTAAACTTCTCATTTTCATTTTTATTCTCGTCATCTACATAGTTTAAAAGCAAATTATAGACAAAACAAAAACCCTTATAAAATAAAGGGAATTTCCGGAATACTTCAAAATTTCAAAAAACTTGAAATTTCAATATGATATAAATAATCAAACATGATTATTAGGGAACAATTCTTTAAATTCACTATAAAGTTGTGCCGCAAGAGTTTTATTATGAGCAAGTACTAATGTAGGTTTATTAACTTCTTGTATTACATTTGCAATAGTAAAAGTTTTACCAGTTCCTGTTGCACCTAAAAGAACTTGTTCCTTTCTTCCTTCTTTTAATCCCTGAACAAGTTCATTTATTGCCCTAGGTTGATCTCCGCTAGGCTTATATTTTGAGATAAGTTCAAATGCCATATATTTATTTCCTTTCTAATAATTATGTTTCATTATACCAACTTGATTTTATTGTATAAATGACACTACCAATTTTAACTTTTCTATTACTTAAAAGTTTCACATCATAACTACTTATTCCAGTATTATCAATATATATCATCTTCTTTGCAATAGGAATATATAAATACTTTGTATCTCCATATCCACCTTGGTAATCGTCTTTATTAGAATAAAAATAATTGCAGACAAATAATTTATCATATCTTATACTCTTTTGATTAATGGAATCTTTTTCTTTATAATATAGAAATTCAAAAGGTGATGTAAAAATTATTATTAATAGTAAAAGTATAGTAACAAATATTCCTGATTTTATTGGTAGTTTGATTTTATCTCTAGTAATTACACCTTTATTTCTAATATAAACTATAATATTTAATACTATATTTATAATTACAGTTAACCATAATAGATAATATGGTATTTTACTATAAAAATATATAGATGATGTCATATTATTTGTAATCATCATTAAAAATGAATAAAATTGATAAGTTAAAAATAAGTAAGTAAATAATACTATTATTGTGATTATATTAAGTATCTTTAAAAATAATTTCATAGATATCTCTCCCTTTATATTTCTTTCTTATAATATACCACAATTTTAATATCTATAATACTCATTTATTTGTTTATAAGCTAAGTGTTTTACTCTAACATCATGAATGGAAGGATTATCTTTTCTAGAACATTGATATACAAAATCAAAAAAATTAGCAACACTATCAATATCAGTCCAATCTGTATTATTATAATCATCTTGAAGATAAAAATTATAGAAATGAATATTTTCATTTAATTTTGCTTTAAATATTTTATTTAAATAACTAGTAGCAAACTTTTTAGCAGTCATCCTATAACAATAATCTAAATCACTATAGAATGTTCCTCTATCCAAATCAATTATTTTACATTTTCCATCCTTATATATTATATTTCCACCATGTAAATCACTAGGTACATAACCACTATCACTAAACTTTGTACAATCATCTAAAAACTCCTCATAATGATCTAAAAATTCCTCAAGTTTTACAAAAGGGCTAGTAAATAATAAAGTTTTACCTTCTACATATGGATATGTATATCCTAATAAATTGTTATTTTCATCCACTAATAGTTTTTGAGGTGTTATAAAAGTTTCATTACCATACTGATATAATTTGTTAAACTTTTTTTGAAAATGATCATCTTTTCCTGGCATATCATAATAGAACTTATTAACAATACCATCTTTACTTAAATAACATATAGCGGTACTTCCAATCCCTATAATCTTAGATTTTTTAAGATATTCTTTTTTGTTTGTTACTTCTATTTTATCCATATTTTTCACCTGTCACTTATTGTAGCACTTTAACTTTTCTAGTACAATATATATCTTTACTAATTTACAAAAAAATAATGGTATGCTATAATTTGTCATGAATTACTTGTTGGGGGTATCTGTATGAGTTATTATAATTCAGCAATTAAAAGAAGTGAAAAATTAGCATTCAAAAAAGAGATAAAATACTCTATGGATAAAAAGAAATATGCTACTGCATTGGAAAAAATAGATCAATTTCTTGAAATATATCCTAAAGATATATATGCTTCTGTATGTAAAGCAATTATATATGGTAAACAAAAACAAGAAGATATGGCTATTAAGTTATTTGAAAGTCTTGTTAAATCATCAACTAATGATAAGGAAATGAAGGTTCTTGTTTACAAAGAATATGGAAAATATCTTAGTACTTTAAAAAGAAATGATAAAGCAATACACTATTTTAAATTAGCAATCGAAGAAAGTAATCAAAAAGAAATTGATACTAGATTATTCCTATCTAGACTATATTCTCATAACAAAGATTTAGACAGTGCTATTGATTGTTTAACTATAGATGGTTTTGATGGTATATATTTAAAAGTTAAAAGAGCAGCGTTATATTATAGAAATAGAAAATATGATAAAGTTCTTTATGAGTTAAGAAATGTAAATAGAAAAAATATTAAAAGTGACTTTATTAGGCAAGAATATGATTATTTGTGCGGATCTGTTTACCAATATAATGGTGATTTTGAACAAGCTCGATATTATCTTGAATTATGCACATGTACTAAAAATACTAACTATTACCATGAAGCTTTAACAAAACTTGCGATTATTGATTTGCTATTTGATAATTCAGCGGATGCTCTTTTAAAATGTAAGCTTATACTTAATAGTAGTAATTCATCTTTTTCTGTTAAAGAGCGTGCAATATGTACCTTAGGAAATGCTTATTTAAAAATCTGTGATTATGATAGTGCAGAAGAAGCATTCAAAATGTTACCAGACAAATATAATAGAAAGTTGCTTGAAATGGGTAGACTAAATTTATATGCAAATAAACTTGAAAAAGCAGAAGAATTTCTTGAAAGTTTTATAGAATGCAATAAAAATAAAAATTATGAAGCACTATATCTTTTGGCTTTAACAAAATTTAGACTAAAAAAACATAATGAAGCATGCAAAATCATAAATGATGTTTTAGCAGTTGCAGGACAAGAAGAGAATAAGAATGAATTACATCAAATAAGTTTTGATTTAAAAAGACTTAGACTTGTAATAGACATCATTAATAATAAACCTATAAAAAGAAAATGCTTGAGTAATCACTATGTTGAAAAACAAATTATCAGTTATTCAAAGGATGCTTCTATAAATCATATTAAAACTCATCATGGTAAAAACGCAAAAGTAAGTAGATTTGATGATGATATAGTGATTGAAGAATTATTTTGTATGGTTAAAAATTCTTTAGATGAAAACAGTAAAATTTCTGATGAAGTTCTTGATAAATATATAGTTAATCTTTCCGATATAGGTTATGAATGTTCTAATCCAATAAATATAATTGTTTTAACTATTCCAGATACTAAGAATATAGTTAATATGTATCCATTCTATACCAATGTTACTAATGATGATGAAAAAGAATCTTCATCTAAAAAAGTAAAAAGATTATCTCAAATAGAAAAGTTTAATATGAAATATAGCAAATAAAAAATACAGTTTCCTGTATTTTTTTATATTTTATATGTTTTTTGTAATGACTTACTACTTAATAGTTTATTCTTTATTTGTTTTAATTTACTTATTGTATTTTGATTATTTGATGTTTTCATATTCTTAAATTCATCTATATGTCCCCAACCTATATATTTATATATTTGGTTGCCATCTTTATATCCATTAAAGTTTACATATACTTGTGCATCTTCTCCATAAGTTTCTTTATATTTAGATTCTATTTCTTTTAAAGATGCATTTTCTAATTCTTCAACTCCGTCTATTGCAACAATTTTATTATTAATTAAAACTGCAGTCAATGCAATCTTATATTCATCACATCTCAATTTAGAAGTATGAGCTTTCTTTCTAGGATTCTTTGTACTATCTACTAATGTAGTATTTTCTAATTTAAAAGAATCATTTAACTTAATATCACTATTTGTTTTTTCTACCTCAGTATCATCTTTTATTTTTTCTTCTATAATTTCTTCTTGAGTAGTTGCCTCAGTAGTCACTTCTTCTGTTGTTTGTTCTTGAGTAGTTGCCTCAGTAGTCATTTTTGAAACTTCTTCAATGGTAGTATTTGCTATTTCCTCTGTCTCTGTTAATGATTCTTCTGTAGTTGTTACTATTGTAATTGTTTTTTTAGTATCACCATCATTGGTATTATGTTTCTTTTTTCCCATGCTTGATCCAATTCCTGCTATACCAAGTAATAATGCTAAACCAACTAAAGTTCCCTCTACGATTCTAGTTCTTAGTCTCATTACTCTTGCTTTAGTTCTTTTCTTCTCACTTAAAGCCCCTTCTTTTACTTTTTTTAGTGTATCTTCTGTTATGTGCATATTTCTTGGTCTTCGTGATAAATTATAAACTACTTTGCATTTTAACGAATCTGTTAATAAATCCCTTAGTGCAGTAGAATCTTCATGACAATTATTGAATGCAGATATCGCATATACTAAGTTTTTATCTATGTCGTTTCTTTTGTATATATTGATTTTATTTTGCGTTTGTGGACTTATTGATAAATTATTAGATGCTCCAATACAAAACTCTTTTTGATAATCCTCATTATCTGTATGATAATAGATTTTCCACTGAAAACTGTATTGATCAAATATAACTTCATCTATAATATCTTCTTTTTTTCTAGAAAGTTTCTCTGTTTTTCCACACATAAGCACCTTCTTTTGTCTTCTTTCTTCTATTATTTGATCACCAATAAAATTATTATTTTTTTCTCTTTCTTTCCTTATAATCTCTTGTTTTTTAAACTGTTTCTTTTTTTGTCTTTTATTCATATATATAACCTCTCATTTATGCCAATTTATAATACCACATAGTTTGCTTTTTTTCAATAAAAAAAGAGTAAACTACTCTTTATTTAAATCTTTAAATGGATGTTTTATTTTTTCCTTTATAGCATTACTAGCAACACTACATGCTACCTCGTATATTTTTTCTGCTTCTTCTTTATCAATATTTAATTCTACCATAAATGTATTAACAGTCTTTTCTTTATTCTTTTTACCAATTAGTGGGTTTTCTTCTAATATATCATTAATTCTTCTACTATATTCTACATCACAATTTAACTCTTTTGCTAAAACCTCAATGAACTTTGTCTTATTCATTTTCCTCACCATACATCCTTCCATTAGAGTCTAATTGTATTTCATAACCATATTCGAAAATATAGGCCATACTTATCAAGAATAGTATTTCTACTACATTAAACATATCTATATCAAAATCAATACTTGTAATAAGAGATTCAAATATAGAACTTCCAATACCTGATAGTACTATTGCACCTATCATAAGATAAGCCATTTTCTTTATGCATATAACATTTTCTTTAGTAAATGGTGTATCTCCCTTATTAATATTAATAAATAAGATTTCTAAATATTTAAAAACAAATCTAATTACAATAATATATGTTAGTAAAAATACAAGCCCTGTTTCTGTTACTGCTATAATCTCTGCATCCGAATGATTTTCTAAAGCAATTTTAACTTTTTCCATTGCTTGTTCTTCTTGTTCATTATTATTATCTAAACTATATAGTTTAATTGATTCATTTTTTGAAACAACCTTATTATCTACTACATCCAAATCTTTAACTATGTATGGAGTAGATACCATTAATAGTATTATAATTGGAATAGCTATTGAAACAACTATTTTTCCAATCCTTGCTAGGACATACATTATCTTACTAATATTTTTCATTTTTCTTTGTTTTTCTTTTTTGAATTTAACAACACTCATTTTAACATCTTCATCTAATGAATCTAAATCAATCATATTATCATTAACAAGATCTCCTATATTACATTTAAATATCTTACAAAGTTCTAATATGTTATTCATTTCAGGATAGGCCTCTCCTGTTTCCCACTTAGATACACTTTGTCTTGATACTCTAACCTTTTCAGCTAATTCTTCTTGTGATATATTTTTATTCTTTCTTAATGATCTTAAATTTTCTCCAAATTTCATTAGACTTTTTCTCCTTTCGCTTACAATTGTATGCTAAAATGAAAAAATAAACTATCAACTTTCAGTTGCATTTTATTATTTTTTTAATTTGCTAATCAAAGTTTACATTTTTATTATATCATAATAAAAAGATAGTTACCTATCTTTTTTATACATGTCTACTCTTCTAGGAAGTTCTATAGCTTTAACTGCTGTTTCTTCTTCTAATAAGTTTTTAGGTTTTATCTTAAATGCTTTAGCAATTAAATCTATTGTATTACTAGTTATATTAGACTCACCTGTTTCTATTACGCTTATATATGCAGTTTTAAAATTAGTACTATCTGATAAATCTTCTTGTGTCATTCCTAACTGATATCTATACCATTTTGTATTTAGTCCAACTAATTTACTAGTATTCATACTACCAACTCCTATTACTAGTATTGTGCCCAATATTTAATATATTTATATATAAATTATAAAGTTTTACTAAAATAAACTTAATCCACTATAACTTGTTAAATTTTATCTTAACAATTGTGTGATTAGTATTTTTTATTAAATCCATTGTTACATATCAAAAAAAGGTAATAGTTAGTTTATCATGATATGAAAAAACTATTATTTGGAAAAAAATACCAAATGAAAAGAAGTAATAATTATACTTCTTCCATATCTTTATCCACTTTGTATAATTTCTTATATACTTCTGAGCTTTTTAATAGTTCTTCATGAGTACCTGAAGCTTTAAGTGTTCCTTTATCAATAACATTTATTACATCAGCATCAACTATTGTAGATAATCTATGAGCAACTATTACTATGGTATGATTTTTTACTAAATCATCGATAGTTTTCTTAATGTATTCTTGTGATTCATTATCAAGAGCACTTGTTGCTTCATCAAATAGAATTATCTTTGTATTTAGTAATAAAGTTCTGGCGATTGCTACTCGTTGTTTTTGACCACCTGAAAGGTTAATTCCACCTTCACCAATTATAGTGTCATATTTATCAGGTAAAGACATTATATAATCATCTATATAAGCTTTCTTACAAACTTCTCTTATTTCCTTAAGAGTTGCTTTAGGTTTAACTAATCTAAAGTTTTCAAGTATAGACATATTAAATAAGAAAGGTGCTTGTCTTATAATTGAAATTGTTCCTCTTAAAGATTTTTCAGATAAATCTTTGATATTAACTCCATCTATTAATACTTCTCCATCTTTTGTATCAAAATATCTTAGTAATAAATTAAATAATGTAGATTTACCATTTCCAGATCGTCCTACTATTGCTACTTTCTTATTAGGTTCGATCTTTAAATTTAATCCTTTTAATGTAAGTTCTTCTTCTTCTCTATATTTAAACTTAACATCTTTAAATTCTATTATACCTTTAGCATCTTTTAATTCTTTATTACCAAACTTCTCATCATTATATAGTTTATTATTAACAATTTCATCTATTCTTTTTAAAGAGACTGTAACTTTATTATAATTAACCCCAAAATCTGAAATTGATTCTACTACATCATCAATTCTCCAAATATATGATTGTAACATTGTAAATATTGCATATACAATTTTTCCATCTATAAAGAATTTACCTGCAGTTATAATAATTATAAACTGTAAGATGAAATAAACTAAATTATTTAAAGCACTATAAGTTACTTCATAACTTTTAATCTTTTTCTCATGTTTATAGATACTATCTAAGTCTCTGAAAATATTCTTTTCTACATTTTTCTTAATTCCTAGTGCTTTAATTTCTCTAATACCAGTAATATTTTCTGTAGCATTCTTAACATATAAGTCTGTTTCTTTTTTTATGTTTTCATGTGTTTTTTTAATTATTGGGAAAAATCTATAACTGATATATCCCATTACTACAGAGAATACTAAGAATTCTATTCCTAAAAGTATTGATATAGAAAATGATAACCAAAGCACTACTACTATTATGATACTTCTACATAGTAGCTTAATTAATGAGTTTAATAAAGACATTACTCTATCTGTATCACTATAAAGTCTATTGATAAATTCTCCTACTCCAATATCTTCAAAAGCTATTGCAGGTAAATTATCAATTTTAGTATATAAGTCTTGGGATACATTTTTCATGAATTTGATTTCAAAATAATTGAACAATCTATCTCTAGGTATTCGTAAAATGCTGTAACAAATAATATAAATTCCTTCCCATAATCCTAAGTAAATAATAAAACTTTTTAGGTCCTTTTCTATTAAAAATTCTACTGCACTACCCCAAAAGTAAGCAGCTACTAATGCAGGAAGGTATGATAATAATACTAATAATACATATAGTACTAGTTTAAACTTTTCATCATTTAAATAGTGAAATAATATTTTAAAATTTTTAAATTTTTTCATATATATACCTCCTTTTATCCACTAAAAAAGAGCCTTTAAATGGCTCTTTACTTATATTTATACAATTAAAACAAGTGAGAATATAAATTCTCAAAGCCATTTACGATATACCTAGTTATAAAATTGTTATTATTTTGATTGTTCATATTCTCACTCCTTTCCTCTCAAATTCAACTTAATATTAACATATTATTTTTTTGTTGTCAACCTTTTATTGTTAACAGTTAATTATATCATCTGAATTTATTACTTCTATACCATTCTTAATAAGTAACTCAGCACATACTCCATTACCATCTATTAATTTATTAGAAAAACTACCGTCATATATTTTTCCTACTCCACAAGATGGACTTCTAGCTTTAAGAACAGCTTTCTTTATATCAAATTCTTTAGCAAGTTCTAATACTTCAATAGCACCTCTTCTAAAATTAGCTGTAACATCTTCTAAATCCTCTGTAATAACTTTGTCCCAATCTCCTTCTGCGGGAGTTCTTGGAGTAGTTAATCCTCCTAATTGTTCAGGACATATTGGAAACACTTCCTTGTCCTTTAAATATTCAATTATCTTTTCTGAATAATTATTATCACCGTTATACTTACAATTAACTCCTAATAGACACGCACTTACTAATACTTTTTCCATAAATACCTCCAAAAAAAAAGATAAACATAAGTTTATCTTATAAGTATTCTTTTAAGTGGTCAATAGTTTTTTCTTGAAATTTCAAAAACTCTTTAGCAAGTTTCTTATGTTCTTTATCCAAATCTTTATCATATTCTTTTAATTTCTTTTCCATTTCTATACTTCCCATAGAAATACCTTCTATAAGTAAATCTGCTATTGCAGAATCACTATTATCAGCATTAACTTCTTTACTAATCCCCATAGAAGAACCCATCTTAGCCATAAAACTAGGTTCAGATATTTCTTTATCATTTTCTTCTAATATTTCTCTAGATTTTTCTTCAAACTCTCTATACTTCTCTAAAACATCTTCAATATAACCCTTAATCTTATTATCTTTGTCTTTTAATTTTTCTATTAGTTTTTCAATTGAATGAATAGCCATTGAACTATCATTATGAATATGTTCTAATATTTCATACTTTTCTTGCATAATTATTCCTCCCAGTACTAGTATTAACATATAATTTTTATTTATACAAAAAAAGGAATTATTTCTAATTCCTAAAAGTAATACTATTCGTCGCCAATATGGCTCCAGGGTATCTTTGCTTTCGCAAAGATAGATTAGAGACTACAAGATGTCGGGGCGATCCTAATCGCTAGGGACAGAGCCATCCGGATAGCAATCGACAGAGCCATCCGAAGACACACTGCAGTACGAGTCATCAGATGGATCGTAGCAGTGCACGCGGCCATACGAGTCTACGCTGCAGTTGAAATCGTAAGCATCACAGTCCACGTGGGACGAGAGCACATAGCAGCTAATGTCCGAGAATACTTGTTGAATATGATTTTGTTCTTCTGCCCAATTATTTGGTTTAAAACAACTTACTTTATTGTTTCTTTTTATACATATCCCATTTTTACTCGCTAGTATTGTTTTATTAGTATTTGTTGCTAGTGTTGTAAAGTCTATATAACTTGGATTTATCCATGTGTTTTGATTACATTAAATCATATTTATGTATAAAAATCTACTATAAAGAAAAAAATGCTTAAAGCATTTTAATCACTTCTTCAGTTAATCCCGTTAATTCAGATATTAAATTGATATCCATTTCTTTTTCTTTCATATTCTTTGCTATTTCTTGTTTGGTTTCTTGTTTTCCTTGATTTAAGCCTTCTTCTCTTACCTCAGATATCGTTCCATTTTCTATTGCTCTTCTATTATGTTCTTCATCATAATATAAGTAACTGAAATCTTCATCATCTGAGTATTCTTCCATTGTATCTAAAATATCTTCTTTTACTTCTTCTTCCATTTTTATTTCCTCCAATATTGCTTCTAACCTTTTATAATCTTTCTCCATTAGTAATGCTCCATATTTGATTATTTCATGAAGACTTTCTTCATAACTATTGATATTTTCATTATAACAAATGTTATGACACTCATCAATATTCAAGTTTATTATTTTAATCATATCAGTTAATTCGTTTCCATAGTTATTTTTTAGTGTATAAATATCATATAATACTTTATTATCTTTATCTGTATATACAGTATTAAAGTTTACTTGGATACATGGTTCTAACTTATTATAATCTTCTTTATTCTTTAACTGATTTGAATACATATTCGCTAAATACATTAAATTTCTATTCTTATTAGTTACATTATAATTCATATTCATTTCTAAGGATATCCTTTTGTTTACTGATAGAATTATTCTTACTACTACATCTTGGGCTTGTCTTTTAGATTTTTTATTTCTTATTTTTTATCATTTGGAAGAATTTCAATATTATCTTTTACTTCTTCATATGGAATATTTAATATTGTTGATACTAGATATGATACTCTTTCTTTATGATTTTCATCTCCAAACATCTTTTTAAATAGCAAATCAAAACTCATTGGGATTAATTCTTTTGTTTTTGTTGTACTTATAATTTTTCCTCCTTTCAACAAAAAAGTAGAAGGTATTCTCTACCTCGGTTCTATAATAAATAGTGTTGGTGAGGTACTTTCTCACTGATACTATTTTTATTTATAATAAAGAGACATGTCAGATTACTCATGA
>CACZTK010000079.1 GCA_902784095.1 uncultured Erysipelotrichaceae bacterium
TAAATCAATTAAGTGAACTTCCACCATTTGAAGAAAGAGATAGAGGTCCAGGTTATTCCATTGATACAGAATCATATTCTGAAATTCCAGACAGTATTGTTAGAACATTAATTACTAAGTTTTTAAATCAAAGATTTTGTAAGAAAAACACTGATTTAAATATTAGAACTAATTCTTTAGAAAAAACAAATGGTTTTTATAAATGGGAAGTAAAGGATGTAATTACACATTTAGAGACACATCAAGTTACAAAGGTCTTAACTGATAAATATGGTTATAAGTATGCTGATGGTAAAAATGAAAATGTCCCACTGTCATTTTATTTTGATTTATCTGGTAGTATGAATAATTATACTAATATGTTGTCAGTTATTGCGATAGAACTTTTGAAAAAAGATGTTAAAGTGTTAATTGGTTTTAACGAAAGAGTTAATGTTCAAATAGAAAAAATAGAAAAAAATATATCTGTAGTAGAACTTGCTGAAATACTAAAAAGTGCAGGATATTTATGTTCGGATAAAGAAAAATTAAAAAAAGATAATAGAGTAACATTTAAATATATTGATAGAAATATAGATAATTATTTAATAGAAAAGAAATGTGAAAAATGTGTAGTTTTTTCTGATTTTGATCCTATTGATGAAGTAATTAATCTTTCACATGCTGCCTCTGTATATTGGTTCTGTTTTGAAAATAGTTTTAGCAAAAAAGATATTAGTAGATATACAGGATTTATATACAAAGTTAAAAATGTTAGTGACTTAGAAAAAGGTTTGATAAAAGTTAATGAGAAAAGATTTGAAACTTTGGTTTATACAGAAAATCCTAAAGGTTTACAGAAAAAGATTGGAGTGAGAAAATGATAACTTTTGAAGAAATGAAGAAAAAAATAGAAAATTTAGGTTATTATGCAACTAATGATTTATTATTATATGATTCATATAATGCTTTACTATTGTTTAATGGCAATAATAAGACGTCTGGACAAGATATTTATGCAATGTGTTTAGAAGGACCTCCTGGAGCTGGTAAAACAGAGTTTGCTTCTACTTACACTAAACTTTCTAATGACATATTTGGTGATGTAGAACTTGTTGAATATCAATGTGATGCAACAACAGGTAAAACAGAACTTTTTGAAGATATTAATATTAGTGCGGCTATTCGTGGTGATGCTGAACATGTTAATATACCTGGTAAATTAATTGAGGCAATTTCTAAAGTTAATTCAGGTAAAAGAGTAGTTTTGTTTATAGATGAATATGATAAAGCTCGTGAAGAAACAGATGCATTCTTATTACAGTTTTTACAATCTGGTAAAATTAATTCAACTCAACATGGAGATTTAAGTGTTAAAGAAGAATATAAATCTCATTTACAAGTAATTCTATGTAAGAATGACATGAGAGAAGAATTATCAGGACCACTTTCTCGTCGTATTAGAATCAATAGATTAGATTATATGTCTCCTCAAATATTTTACAAAGTGTCTCATCGTGTTTTAGTAGACGATAGAAAAGATAAGGTAAGTGATGGACTAATTAATTTAGTATCATTAATGTATAATAAAGCTTATGATAATAAAGATATGTTTAATAGATTACCATCTTGTTCTGAAATGCTTATTGCGTTAGAAGATGCAGATAGACTATTAAAAAGTGCAAATGCTCCACAACATATTATATATAGTGTATTAGTTAGTAATATGTTTAAGTCAGTTGATGATATAAAAACATTTGAATCATCTCTAGATAGATGCAGTAATCAAGATGATTCACAACTATCCGCACTTGTAGAATCTATGAAAATAGTTTCAAAAGATAAAGCAACTAGTGAAGATATAAACTCCTTAATTGCTGATAATGTCTTTACTGATGAAAGTAAAAAACTTGTAGAAAAAACTAAAGAGTTTGAAAAACTTATTAATGACTATGAAAAAAAGTTTGCTGATATGGAAAAAATTAGAAAAACTTTAATTATGCAGGAATTAGAAAAAATAGACTTAGAAAGTGGTAAATTAGTTTCTTCTGAAATGAATATACCTAATATGTTGAATACATTTAATGATGAGGCAAAAAATGTTAAAAGGGGATATAATGTCTTTAATTTAGAAAACGATGGTTGGACAGAAGTAGCTCAAATTGAAAGAAGACATTTATCACATGATTTTTGTATAAGAAAGTTATTGGAAAATGCAGATGATTTAGGTCTAGTATTATATGAAAATGGAATTCTATTAAAAAGTGATAATAATCAAAGTTTAGTAGCAATCTCTTGTCTTGATAAAAATAATAATCAATCTTTTAGATTATTTTCAAATGAACCAATAATATCGTCACTATATTTAAAAGATATTTTATCTTTTTCTAAAACTATAGATAATATTATGGAAGAACAACCAAGTACTATTGATAAGATTGCTGATAAAGTACTTGAATTTCCTGATGGTTTTTGTAATGTAGATGCTCTTGTTTATAATGATAAAGAAATACCTTCTTGCGATAAAGCTATGAAAAATGTATATCACGTTGTAATAAAACAAGAAATGGGAAAAGATACATATAAAGAATTTGATAAAGTAATTAGTGAATTATCAGTAACAAATCCTGAAAAAGTAAAAGAGTACTCAAAAAAAATAACAAATAGCAAGAACAAATAGTAGGAGTGATTATTGTGAGTGAATTTACATTTTTAACTGATGAACAAATATTTGGAAATAATCCGTTAGATATTATAAGTAGATATGGTACAAAGTGTTCTATAACTGATTTTTCTATATTATTAGGTGGTTATGTATCATCAAATTATTATACTAGTGAAGGAAATACTAGAAAGGATAGAACTGGTTGGTGGTGGACAAAATCATCTGATGGGGATAATGACGCGCGCGTCGTTAGCACTGATGGTGATAGTCGTTGGAACGGTGTTACTTCTCGCTATGGTGGGGCTCGCCCAGCTTTACCTTACTCTTCAATCCAATCAATCTCCTCGAACGGAGTGAGATGTGCCAATGGAATTAAGGAAATTGAATATGGTGAATATCCACAAACAATAGTTGATGAAAATTATTCTCGTGAACTAGAAAGAGCGTACAATAATAGAAGTTTAAGAACTACAGGAAAAAATTATACAACCGATTCAGTTGGACACCAAGATACTGATACACCATTTAGAGCAAGAACACATACAGAATATGAATATAATGGTAGAAAATACATTCGTTTTGTGGGTGATTCAAATTGTAAAGGAGAAGTCTTGTCTGATGGAAGAACAATAGAATCTGGTAAACCATATTGGGTAGCAGTAGAGCCAATAACTTGGTTAGTAGATGAAAAAGCAGATATAGCGCTTTCAAAGAAAATAATTTTTTCTGGAGTACAATTTGATAACAACAATAACCATATCCATATAATAGGCTTTAAACAAACTTTTATATATGATTATATGAATAATATTTTTGCTAAAGATATAATTCCTTCTTCACTTAATATTAATGAAGAGGATTACTTCCCTAAAGAAAATGAATATATAGATTCTAATATGAATAAAGAAGAAAAATTAAAAAGTCTTTATCTTGATAATAAGAGTTTAGAAGATTTTAGAAAAAAGATTAAAAAAGTCGATAAAGAAGAAAGTGATAAACTAGGTGAAGAATTACATAAAATAATTAAAATGTATGGTGAGTCAGAAGAAAATTTAGAAAAGATAACTGAATTAATATATAAAGGAGCTAATGTTAATTATAAAGAATCTAAAAAGGGAGATTTTCCATTATTATTATCAACTAGAAATGGAAAGAAAAATTATACTTATTTATTATTACGTGCAGGAGCAGACGTTAATTTAACAAATAATTATAATACAACAGCAACAATGGCTGCAGCAAGACATGGATATACGGATTTACTTGAAGTATTTATACTTTTAGGAGCAGATGTTAATATCCAATGTATTGATGGTGATACAGCATTATTTAGTGCCAAACTGCATAGTAAGCAAGAATGCTTTGATTTACTAGTCAAAAACGGTGCTTATTTAACGCACAGAAATTTAGTAAATAAATCTATTTTAGATATAGATGGAAAAATAGATTTTGATTATAGTACTATTGATTCTGAACAAATTTATTTATCTAAAAATAAGGGTAATGATGAAGAAAGCGCTAAGAAACTAGTAGAAGAAGCAAGACAAAAACTAAAAAGTTTAAAAGAAAGATAATATATTAACTATACATTATCTTTTTTTGTGAATAGATTATTATATGAAATATATAAAAGAACAAATAAAACTTATTAGAGAAAAAGATCCTGCGATTAAGAGTAATTTTGAAGTTTTTTTATATCCTAGTTTTAAAGCATTGATATATTATAGACTTGCTCATTTTTTATATTTAAAAAAGCATTTCTTTGTAGCAAGGTTTTTATCTGAACATGCTAAGAAAAAAACAGGTATTGAAATACATCCAGGAGCTGTTATAGGAAAAAATTTGTTTATTGATCATGGATGTGGTGTAGTAATTGGAGAAACTACTATTATTGGGAATAACGTTTTGATATATCATGGTGTAACTTTAGGAGGTGTTGTTAATACATCTACTAAGAGACATCCAACTATTGGTAATAATGTTGTAATAGGCTGTAATTCTATAATTCTTGGGGATATTAAGATTGGTAATAATGTAAGAGTAGGAGCAGGTTCTATTGTTTTAAAAAATATTGAAGATAATAAAACAATTATAGGAATTTATAAATAATTATTGTATTTTATATTTTTTATGTGGTATAATAAAAATGTCTGGAAGAGACGAAACTGGCAACTTATAAAACCGACTAAATTGACGATACGGGAGTTCGGATCTATTACCGGTGTTGAATACCTTTAATTAGGGATCCTAAAGGTAATGTATGGACACCCACCTGTACA
>CACZTK010000080.1 GCA_902784095.1 uncultured Erysipelotrichaceae bacterium
AATAAATCAAGCAATAGAATATTATTTACAAGAATTATACAAGAAAGAATTAAAAAACGAAAAAATGCCAAAAGAGGCAGTTGACATGTACAATATTTTGGAAGGTAATGTGAAAGTAAAAAAGAAGGGGAAATGATGAAGAAAATATTATTATTAATTTTAGGGATACATTTAATGATTCCGTCACAAATAAGTAGTGCAGAACATAAAGAAATAACAATAAATGCACAATCAGGTGTGAAAATAGTGGCAAAAATAGAAGAAATGCACAATGAAACAGAAAATACTATGCAAAATTCGTATGAAACACGTATGACAAGTTATTATCCAGAAGAAACAAGTAATTGTACAGGAAGTGGATTGTGTAGTTGGGATTTCCAAGTAAATGATAAAGGTTGGTATACATATCAAGGAAAACTTGTAGTAGCGACTGCTACATCTTATTTATTAAAGTATGGTTTTATATTATATAAGGGAGTTCATACATATAGATATGGAGATGAAATTACACTTAATATAGACGGTGTAGATTATCAAGCAGTTGTTAGAGATTCATGTGGAAATTGTATGAAAACAGGAAGAATAGATTTGTTTGTGAGTAATGCAAATAGTGTTAAAGATACACAAATAATAGTAAAGGAGTGATAATAGAATATGAAAATAACAATGTATGAATTATTAGGATTAGTTAAAGATGGTAAAGCACCTAAAAAAATAAAATATCATAATTATATATGTTATTATGATGATGGAGATTATAAACTAGAAAATGGTAGTGAGTGGTTATTTGCTAATGAATATATAGATTTAAAATATCTAAATGAAACAGTAGAAATCCTAGAAGAAGAAAAGAAAATACCTGAAAAATTAAAACTTCAAATTCATCATTCAAATTTATCTAACTTAACTTTACATGAAGAACAATTAGAAAAAAATGATAATACATTAGTTGATTGTTTTGAAGAAGTTGAAAAGAAATTTAATGAAATAATAGATTATCTTAAAAGCAAAGGAGATGAATAAATGTTTACTTATCAATTTATTAAAAATTTATTAAAAAGCAAAAAAGTAATAGGAATTTTATTAATACCGTTTTTAATAATGGTAGATATTATAGGAGCATTTATAGAAATCCCACTATTAATTGTATTTGCAATAGATTGGTGTACTAATGGAAAAATGTTTAATTAAAAGCAAAGGAGAATAAGTATGAAAATCATAAAACAGGGGAAGAAAATGAAATACAATGATTTATATATTCATAAATGCAGTGAATGTAAAACAAAATTTGTTTATGATGCAAAAGAAGATACTACTATAAATGGTTTGATGGATTTAAGAAGAGTAATACAATGCCCTAATTGTGATAATTATGATTTTATAGAAGGATTTTGGGGCATTAGTGATAAGAAATATAAAAAATACAATTTAGAAAGCAAAGGTGAGTAATAATGTTAAAGATTAAAGATAATGTAGATTTAAAAGAATTAGAAAAGTATGGTATGAAATACAATGGTGGTAGTGAATGTTATGTTGATGATTATGTATATAGTTATTTAACAATTTATACAACTGATAAAGAAGTGATTATAGATGCTAATTATGGTAGTTTTGATAATTTTAAAGGAAGAAAAAAAATATATGATAATGCAATGAGTATATTATATGACCTAATAAAAGCCGATTTAGTAGAAAAAGTAGGAGAGTAATAATGAATGAATTAACAATATATGCAAAAATAGAAGAAGTAACTGAAAAAATTAAAAATAAAGATGATATGCAAGAAGTCATTGATGATATAAATGAAATATGTGAAAACATTTATAAACTACCTTTATATCACGATTATATAGAAATGTTTGCACTATTTAATAAAACATACAATACTTGTTTAGTAGCAAGTGAAAAGGTAGGTGATTAGTTTGAAAGATGAAATAAAAGAAATATTAGATGGATTTAAAGAAATATTAGATAATCCTACAACTTCTGATGAATGTTATGATGGTAGAATAATTGTAATTGATAGAAGTTATGATTTAGATTTAGATGAAATTAAATTATTATTAGATTACATAACTAATTTACAAGAAGAATTAAAAGAAACTGCTGATTTATGTAGTAAACATTTTGTAAAAATACAAACTTTAAAAACAAATATAAAAGAATTACAAGAAGAAAATGAATTTTTAAAGTTAAGTAATCCAGAAATGAATTTGGAACATTCTAGAGTTGTTAATGAAAATAAAAGAAAAATAAATAATTTAAGAAAACATAATAAACAACTTCAAAATCAATTACAACAAAAAGAAAACATAATAAAAGAAGTTAGAGAATATATAGAAAACAATAGTTATTTTAAAGATAATGTAGTAAAAACAATGATATTTAAAGATTATTCAAATGGTATTTTAGAAATATTAGATAAGGAGAAAAAAGCATGAAACAATCTAGTTTAGAAATAGCTCGTGAAGTTATTATCAAAGCACTTGATGAATCCAACATAGATCAAGTTGATAAATGTGAAATAATGTTAAATATAACTAAATTCCTAAATGAAAAAACATACGATAAAAACATAAAGATTCTATCTAAAACAAAAAAGAGGAGATAATATGGATTTTTTCGCTAAATTATTATTTATATTGTTATTAATATTTTGTTATCCATTAGCAATTCTTTGGTTGCTTACATGTTTTTTGCTAGGAAAATAAATTTTTTTAAATTTTCTATTGACTAATAAGGTATAATATGATATATTAGTATTATCAAGAGAAAAGGAGAGATGAGATAATGAAAATTAAAGATTTAAATAAGGAAGAATTACAAGAAGTAACAAAACTTTATATTGAAGAAAGGCATACAATATGTGGGTTATGTTCACTAGAAGAATTTTGTGAATCATTTGTTAGAAAATGCGAATGTTGTGGAGAATTAGTTGTAGTTGATGATGGTGATAAAGAACTACCTGTGTATACAAATTTTAAAGGTGAAAAATACCATATGTGTGAAAATTGTATACCAGAAGAAGAGTACACTTATGAACCAGATTATTATGATGAATATACTGAATTTCATAGAATGGAGATGATATAATATGAACATAGAATTAGAAAAAACATTAAAAAGAGCTACTGAATATGCTTTTAGTCTTAATACACCATATACTGGCACTGAACATTTTATAGCATCTGTTTTAGAAAGTAATGATTATGAACGTATATTTGGTATCACATCTGAAAGTTACAAATCTAAAGTTTTAGAAATAATGGGTAAAAGTAATGTAGACATATATACATATATGGGGTATACACCCGCATTAGAAAATATTTTATCAAATAACAGTACAATCGATGATGTTCTTTTAGATATATTATTAAACGAAACGGGGTCTGGATATCGTATATTACTAGAATGTATAAATGAAGATTCTGTATATGATATTGAAGATATATTAGATAGTAGAATAGAATGTAAAAAAGAAGTAGTCAAAAATACACCTAATTATTTGACAAATTTAAATGAAAAAGAATATATTACAAACCCAGCTATCGGTAGGGATATTATATTGGAAAATATTGAAAAAGTTTTATTAAAAATGAATAAGCCAAACGTATTATTAGTTGGAGATGCTGGTGTTGGTAAAACAGCAATTGTTGAAGGTTTGGCTTATAACATAAAAACAGGCAATATTAATGATAGACTAAAAGATTATATTATAATGAGTTGTTCCACATCAACTTTGGTTGCAGGAACAAAATATCGTGGGGAATTTGAAGAGAAAATTAATAAGTTATGTGATTATCTGAAGAAAAATAAAAATATCATATTATTTTTAGATGAGATGCATACTACTATAAATGCGGGTGGAGCTGAAGGTGCTATAGATATGGCTAATATATTAAAACCTTATTTATCAAGAGGTGATATTAAAGTCATAGGTGCTACAACATTGAAGGAAAGTGATATAATCACTAAAGATAGTGCTTATGCAAGACGTTTTACAACTATTTTAGTAGAGGAACCAACTATTACAATAATGAATAAGATAGTTGAAAAAAGTATACCTAAGTTTGAGAGTTTTTATAATTTGAAAATAGATAAAGAATTAGTTTCAACATTTGTTAATGAAAGTAGAGAGTTGAAAGGAAAGTTTCCTGATAAGTGTATTGATTTACTTGAAAATGTTTGTGTTGATATATTATACAATAATGAATATAAAATAACCAAAAAGGATATTACTAGAGTTGCTGAAGAAATTAGTGATAATCAGAAACAATTAATTAGTGTAAATGTATGAAGAGGTGAAATAAATGAAAAATGAAATAACTCTAAAAGTATATGATGTTGATTATTCTTTTATAATAAAGAATTATTTAGCACCGGATCTATGGCAAAAGACTTGGACTTTATTTGTATATAAAAATGTTAGGGTGACATTAGAACTTTATGAAATAGAAGTTAGAAAACCTATAAAAATTAGATTTAAAGTATATATTCAAGATGAAAGATATAATAATTATGAATTTGTAACACATGATACTGAAAACTCTAATATTAATGTTTTGAAAAGACAAATAAACGGAGAAATAAGAGATTTAATTGACAGTATGGAACAATATTATATAAGACAAGAAGATGGTTACCAACAGTTATGTCAATCATATTGTGATGAACGAGAAAGATTAGAAGATATTGCAAAAGAATACTTAGATGATAACGGAATTACACTAGAGGATGTCAGAGATGCATATATTGATAAATATGTTTGTGATAACGCAAAAGGTAGTGTATATATGAACAATTATGTTAATGGTAGAAAATATAAAAACTTAACAGATTTATGGTTGGTATTTTATAAAGCAATAGGAGATGATGATAAATATCAACAAATATATGATACAATATCTGACGATCCATACTTTGAAAATAGACTAGAAGATATAAACGAATATATTAAAATACTATCAAATGAAGATTCTGAAGAGTTTGAGAATTACTTTGATGATATGAAATTACAATTAGAGGGTATATAATACTCTTTTTTTTTTTAATTTTCTATTGACTAATAAATTATAATATGATAATATTTTAAATAGAAAGGAGAAATGAGATAATGAATGAAAATGATACTATATTTTTAGCTAAGATACAACTACTTATGAACACATTTGATGAACTTGACAAAATGCTATAGAAAATGTATAGCAAGTAGAAAATATAATAAGAAAGGATAATATCTATGAATAAATGGGAATTTATCAAAGAAAATTATATCGACAAAGGTTTAAAAATATTTCCAATTACACCAAATGCTAAAACACCAATGATTGAAAAATGGCAAGAAGAATGCTCATGTGATTATTTTCAAGTACTATATTGGTATAACAATTGTCCTGATTGTAATTGGGCACTTCCTTGTACTCCTAATAACGTATTCGTACTTGATTTGGATAAACATGATCCGCAAAAAGATGGTGTTGAAAATTTTAATAAA
>CACZTK010000081.1 GCA_902784095.1 uncultured Erysipelotrichaceae bacterium
AAAAAATAAATATTAGTGATTATGTATTTGCAAATATTGAGGAAGAAATCAATGATAAACTTAATAAATTAGTTGAAATGTTAATATGGACAAAGTATGGTTCTGTTGTATTCTATTATGATTTGTTATATAGACAAGTTATTGAAGAATACAAGAAAAATAATACAAATTTAGATAAAATCAAATTATGTTCTGAAATAATGAATAATTATTATGCAGGTGTCACATACATTGATAATTTCTTTAATATTTAATTATTAAAAATAGGGGGGATTATATGACTAGACAAGAGAAAATTATAAGATTAAAAGAGTTAAAATATTATCTTATAATGTATAAAGAATATAAACCACAAGAAGTAGAAGAAAAGCTTGAAAAAAAAGAAAATGATTTAGATAAACCAAAAGTATTGGTTTTAAAAAAATCATATCATGGGAAAATGCTAAAAGTTGGATAGTAAGAGGTGTGATTTATGGCAAATTTTTGTTCTGATTGTGCTAATTTAGATACAAAAGATAAAAAAACTGATGGTGTTTATAAATGTAAGAAATTGAAGGAGTATGTTCCTGCAAATACTCCTTCTTGTGATAAGTTTGAAAAATCTTATTCAAGAGATTGGTATGAAAAAGAAAAACTTTATGATGATGGAAAGGCTGCTGCTAATAAGTGGTCTGGAAAAGAGATTAGTATTTTAGTGCCAATTATACTTATTGTATTATTAATTATACTAAAGTTATTTAAAGTTGTTTAGAACGGAGTGCAATAATTATGAATGATAAAACGGTTAATATTGATGTAATAAATAATATTATGCCTTATATTATATCTCATACTAATATATATTCATTAGAAAATAAGATAGATTCGAGTAAATTATCAAATATACATTTTAGGAAAAAAAATGATAAATATATAATTGAAGTAAGAGATAATTCTGATAGAAAACTGTATTTTGTAGCAAATTATGACGGAATTATCGAAAAGGTATATGAATCATCTTTAGATGGAATTTTGTTATATACAAAAACAATGACTGATGAAACAAATGATGATTATTTGACAGATGAGCAAAATAAAAGAATTAATGATATTGCTAAAAATTTTGATATTAATAATCGTGAAGATGCATTAAATAAACTCGATTTAGTATTTGATATATTAACTGAGGGAATGGATAAAGAAGAAAAAGAAAAAATCAAAAATAATATTAGTAATAATAAAACTGTTTCAATTCAAAAAGAAGAATTACTTAATAATGTAAAGAAAGTATTACTAGAATGGATTAATTCAATAAGAAATTCGCAAGACAATATGTGGATAAATAATTCTAGAATTTATCGTGCTAAATTGGACTATTATCTATCATTTTTGATAAATGATACTTCTGATCAAGTTTCTTTAAAAAGATATAATTGTTTACCAATGATTGATGAAATTATTAAAGAAAAAAATAAAGATAAATTATATAAAATAATTCAAGAATTAATTGCCATGGAATTAGATTATTAGAAAAATTGAAGAGGTGAAATATGAGTTTAGAAAGTAGTCGTAGTAATAGTATTGATGGACAATGGATTAGGAATAATGAAGCAAATGAAAGATTTGTGGGTTCTAGTTCTAGTAGTTTAAATGTTGGTGCTCAAATGATGGAACAAGCAAAAAAAATTGAAGAGTTATTAAAGAAAACTGATGCTCCTTCTTCAATATCTGATCATTCGAATAATAATATGCCAAACGATGATTTAGCATTTGATTCAGATGCTTTATTTGATAGTCCTGTTTCCTCAATACAAAATAATAATCAGGTTCTGTATGAAATAAGTAGTATTGAAAAGGAATTAGAAGAATTAAATAAAAAGATTAATTCAATTTATATAGAATCTATAGGTTCTCATTTTACATCGCTTGTATCAGAACAATATCCTGAAATATATTCTAACTTTATAAAACAACAAGAAGAATATAAAAAAATAATGAATGATGTAAAATTTTTAAATACTGAAGATAAATACAGAAAACTTTTAGAACAATTGAAGATTGCAAAAGCAACTTTAAAGGTATACGAATCATTTTATAGTAAATTTAAAGAAGTACAAAAGGAATATGTTAAACAGCAGACTCAAAGCAATAATACTTTGAATAATCAGATTAATACTTCTAAAGAAGAAGTTCTAACTTTAAATGCAAAAAAGATTATTGATGGTTTACTACAACAATTTCCAGATATAACATCTATTGATCCTAATGATCCTAATTGCTTTAAGACAGTCGATGGAAAATATATTTTGAATGTTACTAATAATTATATGTCTACACTTGGTATTCCGATTAGTAAGGAAGACTTTTTAACATTAGTTGATTATTTTGAGATACATCCTGAACGCATTAGATTTAATGATATTAAAATGCCAAAACAACAAGAAATAAAAAAAGATGAATCACAAGAGGATTTGATTAGAAAAAAGCAAGTAATAAATGAGATAGTAGTTGCAATGATGAATAATGGAGAATTTCCTGAAACAAATATGGATGTAGATAAAAGATTATGGGATATGCGAGTTGCAGAGGAACAATTAAAAAAGAAATCTTTAGAAGAATTAGAATTACTTTTATCTACTTATAATAAAGCAGATGAGAAAGCTAATTCATCTGGATTAAAAAAATAATGGAGGTAATAATATGGAAATGATGTCGGATAGTTCTTTTAGGAGAATTAATGAAACAAGAACTATAGAAGAACTTTATTCAATGAAAAAAGATTATGAACAAAAAGTTAAAGAATATGAACAAATAAAGGATCAGCCTTCACCTTTTGGAGAAGGTGCAAATATGGTTAAATACAAGATGTATCAGAAATATTTAGAAATTATAAATGAATTAATAGCTGCAAAGGGAGGCAATAGAATGCAGGATAGATTATTCTTGTTTAATGAAGGCAGTGAGGTAGAGATTAAACTTACTAAATCTAGTGCTTCTGGAATTAGCGATGGTAGTTATTGGTATAAGTTTTATTTTGCTGTAAGAAATGGTGATACAGTTCAAATCGAATACTGTGATGAAACATTATTAACAAGTGAGTTAGAAAAACTTATAAATGATATAGAATTTCTTAATTTAGAGGAAAATGTAGAATTTAAAAAGGTTAGAGGAAGAAGATATTTATGTCTTAGTTTTTATCCATCTAGAGATTGGTTTATGTTAAAATTATCTGATTATAATTTTAATTTATTAAAAGAATATGTTGAGAAAATATTAAATAACTGATTATTATTAGAAAATAGAGGACAAATTATATTAAAGTTTGTCTTTTTTTGCTATAATATGTATGTAAAATAGAGGTGTTTTTTAGATGGAAATATTAGATTTATATGATAAAAATTTCAATAAAACAGGCGAGACAATTGTTAGAAGAATTGATGAAATACCAGAAAACAGATATATAATGTTATCATATGTTTTGATAAAGAATGACGGGAAAATTATATTAGAACAAATGACTGAAAGAAATAATTTTAAATATGCTATTCCTGGTGGTCATATATTAAGTGGTGAAGATGGTTTACAAGGATTAAAAAGAGAATTAAAAGAAGAATTAAATATAGTTAATAATAATATAAAATATATTGATACTGTTATCTTTCCATATAATAATTATATTTTTAATATTTATGTGATTGAAGATGTTATTGATATAAATAATCTTGTATTACAACCTGAAGAAGTTAGTAATGTTAATTGGTATAGTAAAGATGATGTAAAAACTATGATTGATAAAGATTTGATTCCTAAAGGTTATGCTTATATTTTGAATAATTATTTTAATAGTTAAACATGTTTAATTCAGGTTTGACTTTTTTTATGGTATAATTATCAGTAGAGAGTAGTGATATGTATGAAAAGAGTATTTTTGGTTGTACCTAGTAAGGATGATTTAAAATATAGAAAAATATGGATGAATGATCCTAAAACAATGTCTTATAATGCAGGTTTTGATATGGATTTGAAAGGTTATGATAAAGAAACTGGAACAATATCAAAAACTGATGAAGAAATGTTAATTTGGTATGATAAATGGATAAATAAAGAACCTGATAGATATTTTGCATATATTCATTCTGTTGATGAAGATGAACCGATTGGTGAAATTTATTATTATCCTGATGGTGATATTCATTCAATGGGAATATTAATTAGTGATAAGTATAGAGGAAAAGGGTATTCATATCTTGCTTTATTAGAGCTAGAAGAAGTTGCTTTTGAAAGAAATGATATAAATGAATTATCTGATATGATTCCACTTGATAGAATTGGAGCAATTAAATCATTCAAAAAAGCTGGATTCATTCACACAGATAAAGAGGAAAAAGGAACGGTTTTTGGTAAAGAAAGTATATCAAAACAATTACTAATTACAAAAGAAATGTATTTTAATAATAAGGGAGATTTAAATTATGAATAAAGATGTTGTAATTGAAACTGAAAGATTAATATTGAGACAATATAAATTAGAAGATGTTAATGATATTGTTGAGGGATTGAATAACATAAATGTTACAAAATGGTTACAAGGTGCACCGCATCCGTATACCGAACAAGATGCATTGCATTTTATAAATAAATCTTTAGATAATAATTTGTATAATTTTGCTATTGTTTTAAAAAGTGAAAATAAAGTAATTGGTGGTACACAATTGACTAATATAGATTTTCATAATGGAACTGCAGGTGGTGGAATCTGGATTAGTGAAAAATATTGGGGACACGGATATGGTTCTGAAGCTTTTGGTGCAAGAATAAAATATGCTTTTGAAGTTCTGGGATTAAGAAGATTAGAAAATGGTTATTTTAAAGAAAATGAAAAATCTCATAAGATGCAATTAAAATTTGGATATAAAGATGAAGGTATAAGAAGACAAAAATTTGTGTCTAGAGGATCTGGTAAAATTGAGGATGAATATATTACTGGATTACTTAAAGATGAGTGGATTAGATAGAAAATTGACATTATTAAATATTATTGTTATAATGAATATGTTGTTAGCTACTGAAGTATTGTAGTATGCAGTAAAGAAGTTAGTTGTATGAAGTATGATGTATTGT
>CACZTK010000082.1 GCA_902784095.1 uncultured Erysipelotrichaceae bacterium
AAGTTTGAGGGTTGATTGGAGCAACCCTCTAAAATAATTATATCATATTTTTAATTATTTATCTCCTTTATAATAATTTTTATTTGATATTCCTGTAATAGCACCTAAAAATGTTGCTATTGCACCGATTGTTAATGTTATGATTTCTGTATCAAAATGATATATAGTTCCTAAAGTACTAATTAATAAAATTAATGCTGGAACAAATGTTATTAAAGTCCATTTCAAAACATTATAAATTTCATCTTTAAGTTTCATATCATCACTCCTTTACATTTTTTAAAAAAAGATACCATAGTTAGGGGTATATAGTATCTTTTCTAAATATTAACATAAAATTGTATTTTTGACAAATTGAGGTTTATTTAACTTTCCAACAATATTCAGCCATTCTATTTCTACAATCAAAACTATCATATACAATTCCGTATTTTGAGCAAACTATATGACCATTCATAGTTATAAGCAATATATTATCTGGGTATGCTCCAGATACTTCTCCAACTGTTTTAGGTATATTAGGTATTCTTATATACCTTTCATCTAAATAATTTATAATAAATTCTCTATCATCCATCATAGTGCCTTTGAGTCTAGATATATTGCTTAAATGTTCATAAGTATCATCCCATGTATTTCCAGTTGCTGTAGAAATAGCCCTAACAGTGCAATCATTTTCAAACAATCCTAGAGCATTATTGTTATAAAATTTATACATTTTACATCATACTTTGTTGTACAGCTTCTCGTAACATTTGTTTTTGTTGTGGAGTTTCAGCCGTTTCATTTAAATATTTTATAAAGTCTTTTAATGAATCTACCATATATTTATGAGCTTCATCACTTTCTTTACCAGCACCATATCTTGAACGGCTTTCCTCATATCTACCATATTCATTGTGCATCCTATCTAAATATTCTTCTCCACGATATTTCATATCTCTCCCTCTTCTACCGTATGAGTCTCTTCCATATTCTCCGTAATTTCCATATCCGTTATAATTTCCATATCCATTATAATTTCCATATCCGTAATTCATATCAAATTTCTCCTTTCTTTCTTTCACTATATCTTTATGTATATCGACTAATTTAAATAAAGTATCTAAGTTTTCATTAGTTAATCCGTCATCAAGAATAACTTCTATTGATGATTCCACTTCTTTAATTACTCTTTCATCTAATTTTTCTTTTTGATTTGTTTTATCTTTTTTATTTTCTTCCATTAGTTCCTCCTTTCTCAAGAAGTTCTATTATTTTTTCGTTTTGTTTAATTATGGTCTTTAAATATTTTTCATCCTGTATTTGTAATTCTTGCATTAAATCTCTATTGTTATAATCTTGTAATAGTAAAATAACACTATATAATTGCAATATTAATGAAGTTGCATCTAAATTATTCTTCATTATTTATTAAGTCTGCTTATGCTGAACGTCGCATTGGTTAAAATTGCTTGAGTAGTGGATATAGGTGTTGCAGGTGTTGTTGGTGTAACTACACTTGGAACACTTTGTACACTTATGTTAGTAGTTCCACGAGGACATACTCTTAATTTTTTATCAAATGAAATAGTTTCATAATCATCTGCTGCTGCAATAGTTACACTTCTAACAGTGTCTGGAATAAGGACACCGTCTTGAAAAAGTCCAATGGATACAACACCGGGTGTTGCTGTACTTACTGAAGCACTAAATTCTACATCATAATATCCTGTGTATCCATTTCCAAATATTTTAAAATTAGGATTCCCATTTGAATAATCTAACCAACCACAGCAAGAAGCACATCTTGTTCTTATATCAGTTTCATCAAAAGTTATAGGGCTTGCATTACTTGGTAGGGCAAGAGGTTCATTTATAATTGTTTCTATCATATTTTATCTTTCTCCTTTCATAAATAAAAATAGAGAATAGAACTATGCCTATTCTCTTAATCATTTTCCCGTTAAAGGGAATTTGATATTTAGCAAGTTCTCGTAATCGAGCGTGTCGTAATCAACTATATGCTATTAAATAAATTGACTTGTTGTATTAAATCCACAACCACAACCATTGTTGTTTGGGCAAGTAAATATTGGAGTGTTTCCATATACTGGAACTGTTCCTACTGGGCAATTCTTTAATTCATTGTAGATATTTGAAGTAATTGCTTGAGTTTGAGCTATTTGTGAAGCTCTTAAATCAGCCATTTGTAATTGTCTATTTAATTCTGCTATCTTATCATCTTTTTCATCTAATCTATCTCTAAAGATTTCATCAATTATCTTTTGAGTGTTAGCAGTTTGATTTACAAGAATATCTTGACCAATTTGTCTTAATACTTCTCTATCAGAACAATTTTCACTAATTACAGTTGATTTTAAATCTTGTATTCCAAGTCTATTGTCAGCACTTGCATTTGAAACTTGTGTACTTAAACCAAATAATTGGTTCATATTAGCCATTTGTCTATTACAAGCTGATACTTCAGCATTGTAAAAACCATTGCT
>CACZTK010000083.1 GCA_902784095.1 uncultured Erysipelotrichaceae bacterium
ATGAAGAAGAAGTTTCTGAAGGAGATACTCGTGAAGTAATGAAATTTATTCCTGCACTTGCACCTTATAAGGTAACTGTACTTCCACTTGTAAAAAAATATCATTCAGAAAAGGCAGAAGAAATATATGGAATGTTAGCTAAAAACTTTATGACTTCATATGATGAAGCAGGATCAATCGGTAAAAGATATAGAAGAAGCGATGCTATTGGAACACCATTTTGTATCACTATTGATGATGAAACAATAAAGAATAATACTGTAACAGTAAGAGATAGAGATACTATGGAGCAGATTACTTTAAAAGTAGATGAAATAGTAGATTATATTAATGAAAAAATTAAGTTTTAGGAGATAATATGAGACCATTAATAGGAATGCCTTTAAGATTTGATGTAAATGAAAATAATACATCACTTTCTTATTTATATGATTCGATGAGATTATCAGTTCAAAAATTAGGATGTGATATATTACCAATTCCACCAATAATAGAAATTGATAATAAAGAAAGATTAGAGAATTATCCAAAGTTAACTAATGAGAATATTAAAAGTTTAAATAGATATTTGGATATGTGTGATGGAATCATTCTTCCAGGAGGTATTAAAATATTACCAACAGATAGATATATATTAGAGTATGCTATTGAAAGAAAAGTACCAATCCTTGGAATATGCTTAGGCATGCAAACTATGTCGTGCTATAATGAAGAAATTGTTATAGAAGAAAATAGTAGTGAAGGAATTAATCATAATCAAAATCTTGATGAAGTATACAAACATAAAGTTAAAATAAATAAAGATTCACTTTTATATAAAATAATTGGTGAAGAAGAAATAATGGTTAATAGCTATCATAAAAGACATGTGACAGAAAACCATATATATCAGACAGTTGCATATTCAGAAGATGGTATAATAGAAGCGATTGAATATCCCTCAGATACATTTAATATAGGAGTACAATGGCATCCAGAAAGAATGAATGATTTTGATGAGCCATCTAAAAAGCTATTGAATTATTTTGTTAAAGAATGTATTAATGTAGAAAAAATGAAAGTGTAAATAACAGTAAAGTTACCAGTTGGTAGCTTTTTTATATTGATAAGTAATAAAAAAATGATAAATTCTTATTAGGGTAGTGATAAATATGAAAAAGAAAATAAGTAATAAACAATTAACCAAGATAGCAGTAATTGCAATAGTTGCAGTCTTAATAATATTAGGAGGAACCTATGCATGGTTAAGAATAGGTTTATCAGGAACAAATACAAATAGAATTAAAGCGGGAGCACTAGACTTAAGAATAGATGAGTCTCCAACAAGTGGTGAAACAGTAAGACTAGAGCGTGCTATTCCACAAAGTTATAGGCAAGGAATAACAAATCCACCATATAGATTTACAATAGTTAATAACTCATCAATGGATACAGATTATACATTAACATTAGAAGATTTATATGAAGGAGCAGATTCTTCACTAACAGCAAATGATAAAATAGCAGATAATTTAATAAGATATATATTAGTAAAAAATGATGAAGAAATGATTGCGACAAACTCTAAATTATTATCAACTGGAAGAACAATTGAAACAGGAACAATTGCAGGAAAAAGTGGTAACACTGCAACAGAGATACCATATACATTATATATATGGATAGATTCAAAAGCTGGAGATAATAATACTCAAGCAGATATAATGAATAAAATCTTTAATGCAAGACTAAGTATAACTGCAGAACAACATCATACATCAAACGTCAATTATAAAAGTTATGCAATTGGAGATAAGGTTTATTATAACCCAATTACTTCAGTGTATTGTAGTAGTACAAGTGAGGCTAATTGCTATGAATGGTTAGTTGTAAATGAAATTGAAAATGAGTTAGATTTAATGTATTTACGTGAGTCAGGTAGTTTAGAAGCTTCTATTAATAATGCATTTGTAACAATGGAGGCTTATACAAGTGGCTGGAGTGATGAATTAACAGTTGATGAGTCATACGATATACCAAGTAGTGGTAGTTATGCGGGGTATAATTATAATAAAGCAAGATTGCCAGAACCAGATGATTTCAGTGAAATAATAGATCAAAAATTGCAGGAATATAATATTGCTATAGCTTCTGGCGTTGTTGGTATACCAATTCCAACTGTAGTTCTTAACTATAATGATGCAAATTATGGTGTTAGATATTACGGTGGTGGTAATACCTTAATGTGGCAAACAGCACCATTGACATATAACTATGTTACTACTAGTGGATATGCTTTATATGTTCACCCCATTATTAGAGTTGAGAAGGAACAAGATATTGTAAACACATCTGGGACTACTGAAGAAACACCTATACAAGATTTATGGGAACCAATGTATTTTGCGTATAGAAGACCAACAATTGAAGATACTGAATATCCTTTAAATTATGACGTTTTTGCAGCAATGAATTCTGTTGGAAGATACGGAGTATGTGCTAGAAAAAAAGATGGATCAATTCATTGTTTCCAAGCAAACAACGCATCATATGAAAGAACACACATGCAAGAAGTTTTTTCAGATATTGAATGTCAAGAAAGTGATAAACTAGTGTATTGTAATGATGTTGCTAATGATTTAATTTGTGAAGTTTTTACATCTGGATTTGTGATGTGTGAAAATCAAAATTATACTCAACATTGCGCTGCATATGAAAATGGTAATGTTGCTTGTGGTGGATAATAGTACTAGTTTTGTTTTAGTTTTTAGAAATAGTAGAATGCAAATATAAATAGGTAATTAAGAGTTTTATACTCTTTTTTTATGATTTTTGTTGACATTTGGGAGTTTTTATCATATAATTTTATCAGTCAAGAAAAAAGGAAAGCGATTTATATCCACCTGATCTGTGAATAACGATAGGTAAAAGGCCGATAATATTATATGGAATATAATTTAATTTGGTTTTTAAAGTGGATATAAATTTATATCCACTTTTCTTAATTTATGGAGGTGTTAGTTATCGCAAACAAAAAGGATGACATGATGATTAACGATCAGATTAAAGCTAGAGAAGTTCTAGTAATTGGGCCAAACGGTGAACAAGTTGGAATTAAGTCAATTGAGGATGCTAAAACGCTTGCAAGTTATGCATCACTTGATTTAGTACTTATAAGTCCAAATGCAAATCCACCAGTTTGTAAAGTAATGGATTATAACAAATTCCGTTACGAAAAACAAAAGAAGGCAAAAGAAGCTTTGAAAAAGCAAAAGGCAAATATGTCTGAGTTAAAAGAATTCCGTCTTTCACCTGTAATTGATGTAGGAGATTTTGAAACTAAGTTAAGAAATGCTTCTAAGTATTTACAAAAGGGAGATAGAGTTAAATTAACTATAAGATTCAAAGGAAGACAAATGGCTCATACTGAATTAGGAAAAGAAGTATTATTACGCTTTGCTGATAAAGTTAGTGACTATGCAGAAGTAGGTGAAATGCCTAAGCTTGACGGTAGAACAATGACAATGATGTTATTACCAAAAAAAGAAAAATAGTAGGAGGAATTAAAATGCCAAAGATTAAAACACATAAGGGTAGTGCTAAAGTTTTTAAATCAAATAAAAACGGAGTAGTAAAAATTGGTAAACCAGGTAGTAGACATAATACTGGTAAGAAAACAGCAAACTTTAATAGAAGTTGTAGAAAGGGATCTAGCTTATCAAAAGCAGATCAAAATAGATTAAAGAATATAATCTAATAATCTAAGAAGGAGGAAAAATTAAATGGCAAGAGTTAAGAATGGAGCAGTTACTAAAGCTCGTCATAAAAAAGTATTAAAACAAGCTAAAGGTTACTTTGGTAGTAAACATAGATTATATAAAACTGCTAAAGAACAATTGATGCAGTCAGGACAATATGCATATAGAGATAGAAAACAAAAGAAAAGAGATTTCAGAAAGTTATGGATTACAAGAATTAATGCAGCTTGTCGTGAAAACGAAATTAGTTATTCTAGATTTATAGAAGGACTTAATTATGCAGGAATTGAAGTAAATAGAAAAATGGCTTCTGAAATAGCTATTAATGA
>CACZTK010000084.1 GCA_902784095.1 uncultured Erysipelotrichaceae bacterium
CGTTTAGTCGACTGTGTTGGATACGTAATTGATAAAGCAATTGGTGCTGAAGATGAAAATGGACCACGAATGGTAAGAACACCTTGGTATAGTGAAGAAATACCATTTGTTGAAGCAGCAGAAATAGGAACTGAGAAAGTAATAAAAGATCATTCTACTATTGGTATAGTAGTAACTACAGATGGTTCTATTGGAGAATTTGATAGAAAGGATTATCTAGAGGCAGAAAATAGAGTTATAAGTGAATTAAAAAGCATTGGAAAACCATTCATTGTTATTTTAAATACCACACATCCAACTCTACCAGAAACAGAAAGACTAGCCCAAAATCTAAAAGAAGAACACAATGTTCCTGTTCTTCCAATTAGCATTGAAACAATGACAGAAAAAGATATGTATGACATATTAAAAGAAGCTTTATATGAATTTCCAATACTTGAAGTAAAAGTAAATATGCCTGAATGGATTGCTATACTAAATCCTGATCATCAAGTAAAGAAAGAATATATTAAATCTATTAAAGAAAGTGTTATTGAAATTGACAAATTAAGAGATATAGAAAACATAACAAAACATTTTCTTGATAATGATATGATTGAAAAAAGTTATCTTTCAAATATAGATCCTGCCACTGGTATTGTTACTATAGACTTAGAAGCACCTGCTACTCTTTACAATAAAACACTAACTGATATTATAAATGTTGATGTAAAAAATAAAGCTGATTTGCTTGCACTATTCCAAGATTTTAATGTTGCAAAAAAAGAATATGACCAAATAAAGTATGCTTTAAAAATGGTAAAACAAACCGGTTATGGTGTTGCTACTCCTTCTTTAGATGATATGAAATTAGATAAACCTGAAATAATCAAGCAAGGTCCTAGATATGGAGTAAAGCTAAAGGCAATTGCTCCTTCTATACATATGATAAGAGTGGATGTAGAATCAACTTTTGAACCAATAATTGGTAGTGAAGTACAATCAAAAGAATTAATAGATTACTTAATGAAAGATAAAGACACAGATCCAACTGGAATCTGGAAAAGTGAAATATTTGGTAGAAGTCTAGACAATATTGTCCAAGAAGGAATAGCATCAAAAATAAATCTAATGCCTGATAACATTAGATATAAATTACAACAAACTCTAACTAAAGTAGTTAATAAAGGTTCTAATAATATGATTGCTATTGTTATATAAGAGGTATACCCTCTTTTTTTATACTATCATTTTTCCCAAAAATAAAATTTTTTTAACATCATCGCCATATATAATTCTACCCATATCTATTAAATTATTTAAACTAGATATATCATTAACATCTACATAAAACATATCATTATAATAAACTTTATTTTTAATATCTTTTACTAAATCATAATCTTCTACCTCAAAAAGAAACTTCTCATTTTCAAATAAAATAATTCTAAAATCAGCTTCATCTGAAAAATCATTATCATCTATTTTAATAATATTTAAAAACAAACCTATTTTCTTATTATAATATGACTTAACTTTATAAAATCCAGATAAATTTAACCTATATCTTTTATTAATAATAATTATATAATCTTTAATTAAAGCTAGAATATCATCTTTTACAAATATATGAATATCTTTAAAATTATAACAGTTAATAAAAACATCAAAATCATCATCATTAATAACTTCAACTTTCATTAAACCACCTAAATTATTGTATGAAAAAAGAGTTAAATTGTTTCTATTGCACTTAACTCTTCTAATTTTTGTTGAACTTCTTTTACTCCTTGTTTAGTAACTGATGAAAACATTATCAAATCATCTCCTACAACTAAATCAAGTGTATCTAAAATTGCTTTTAAACATTTATCCCTTTTACTAGATCCTATCTTGTCTGTCTTAGTAGCAATAATTGTAACAGGTACATGATAGTATTTTAAGAAATTATACATAAGTTGATCATCTTCTGTTGGTTTTATTCTAAAATCGACTAACATAAAGACTCTTTTTAATTGACTTCTTTTTTCTAAATATTCTTCTATCATCATACCAAATTTAGCTTGAGTTTTTTTATCTACTTGAGCATAACCATAACCTGGTACATCTATTAAATATAAAGCATCATTTATATTATAAAAATTAAGAGTTTGTGTTTTACCAGGTCTAGATGAAGTATGAGCTAAATTCTTTCTAGATAAAATTGTATTAATAAAACTACTTTTACCTACATTACTTCTTCCTACTAATAAAAATTCCGGTTTTTCACTTTCTGGATACTGACTTCTTCTTGTTGCGATAACTTCTAGTTCTGCTTTTTTAATATCCATAGTTATTCCTCCTCTTTACTTTTTAAATACTTTTCTAATTCCTTATCTAAATCATTAATAAGTTTCATAGATTCATCAAAATCTTTTATTCTGGCTCCACTAGCAAACTTATGTCCACCACCATTATACTTTTCTGCAACTTTATTAATTACTGGTCCACGTGATCTAATAGAAATACGAATATTTTCATTTTTAACATCCTCAGTCATAGTTACCCAAACATAAACACCTTCAATAAAGTTAAAACTATTAACTATATTACCTGGAGAACCAGAATCGACACCAAATTCATTAATATCTTTATCTGTTATTTTCATATAACCAACACCATGTTCAGTCACTTCAAGATTGTGTCCCATATATCCTTCTAATCTTACTTCACTTAAAGGCCTAGCATACATATCTTGATATGCCTTATACATATCAAATGGATATTCCTCTAAAAAATCAGCAACTATTCTAAAAGTAGATGCTTTAACACTATCAAATAGAAAACGATTAGAATCAGATGTTAGTCCAATAAACAAAGTTCGTGCTATGTCACTACTACATAATAATTTAGTATTCTTTATAAGTTCCATAATAATCTCGGCAGCTGAAGTTTTATCATCCTCAATTAATTCAATATCTGCAAACTTTTCAATAAATGGGTGATGATCTATTTTAATAATTTCACTAAATCCATCAAAACTTGCAATATCAACTCTTCTTTTATCTGGAGTATCAGTAACAATTAATAACGCATTATCTATGTTTTCTAATTTATCTAAATTACCAATATAATGAAATTTTGCACTACCAGTTCCTACTGCCAAAACTCTTTTTTCTGGAAAAGTTAATCTTATGGAATCCCTTAGTCCTATTTGACTTGCCATTGCATCAGGATCAACTCCTATATGACGTGCAATAACTATAGTATCATATTTTTTTATCTCTTTAAAAATTCTTTTATACATACCCTTACCTATTAGCAGCTATTCTAATTGCGTCACGTGCCATAACTAATTCTTCATCAGTTGGTATAACATAAACATCTGCACTAGATGCATCACTACTAATCTTTCTATTCTCACCATTATTAGGAATATTATTTTTATCCTCATCTAGCTCTATTCCTAAGCAAGAAAGTTTATCAATAATTCTTTTTCTAGTTGAGATTTGGTTTTCACCAACTCCACCAGTAAAAACAATTGCATCAATTCCACCTAAAGCAACATAATATTCTGAAATATATGCTAAAACTCTTCTAGTAAATATATCAACAGCAAGACGACAACGCTCATTGCCTTCTTCCATCCCTTTGATTACATCTCTACTATCAGAGCTTAATCCACTAACTCCTAAGAATCCAGAAACACGATTTAAATCATCCATTACTTCCATCGCATTCTTTCCTTCTTTTTCCATAATATATGTAATTATAGATTGATCAATATCACCTGCACGAGTATTCATCATAATACCTGAAGCTGGTGAAAATCCCATAGATGTATCATAACTCTTTCCATCTTTGATTGCACAAATACTAGCTCCACTACCTATATGACAAACTATTGCTTTATAATCTTTTTTACCTAATTCTTTTTCAAGCTCAGATGCAACATATCTATAACTTGTACCATGATATCCGTATTTTCTAACTCCATATTTTTCATACCAATCATATGGAACTGGATAAATATAATTCTTCTTTTCAACTGTTTGGTGGAAAGTTGTATCAAATACTGCAACCATTGGAGTATCTGGTAATACTTCCTTAAATGCTCTAATTACTTTTAATGATGCTGGTATATGAAGTGGTGCTAAATCTTTTAAACCATCAACTACTTCAATTACTTCATCAGTAATTAAAACTGAATCATTATACTTTTCTCCTCCTGATACTACTCTATGAGAAATACCCTTTATTTCATCCATAGATGTTATTATTTCTAATGCAATTAATTTATCCATTAATACTTTAGCTGTTACTACTTGATCAGGAAGATCTATTTCTTCTCTAATACTTTCTCCATTATACTTTATAGTGTAAAAGCTATCTTCTATACCAATACGTTCAAATAATCCACTAGCTATTACTTGTTCTCCATTCATTTCAAATATTTTAAACTTAAGTGAACTACTTCCTGCATTAATTGCCATTACTTTCATATCTACACATCCCTTCTCATATATTATACTATATATTTTATATTTTTCAAAAGGAATATTTACATAAAACAAAAGATAGGCCTTAAGGTCTATCTTTTAAGCTATTATTACTTATTAGCATAGCTTCCGCTTACTTGATTAAGTCCGTTTTGAACTAAACGTCTTGTAATTTCACCACCAACTGATCCGTTTGCACGAGAAGTTGCATCTGGTCCTAAATTAACACCTAATTCATTAGCTATTTCATATTTCATTTTATCAATAGCCTGTTTAGCTCCTGGTACTCTCATTTTCATTGTATTTTTTGAGTTGTTCATTATTTTCACCTCCTACACTAATAGAGTGTGAAAATATATTTTTTTAATACATAAAATTATTTGGTAATTTCTACCTATAATAAATTTTTAAATTTATTTAAACTATCATCAACTTTTATAGTATAAACAGATTCAACTGCTTCATCAATCATTTTCTCATAATCAATCTTTTCTTCCATCTTAACACTATCTTCTATTTTAGGATTTATAATAGGATGTTTGGGTACAAATACAGTACAACAATCTTCATATGGTAAAATACTAATCTCATATGTATCTATTTTTCTAGCTATATCTATAATTTCTAATTTATCAAGGCATGCAACAGGTCTAATTACAGGTATATTAGTTACACTATTAATTACATTCATACTAGTTAATGTCTGACTAGCTACTTGTCCAACACTTTCTCCATTAATGATTGCTAACGCATTATTCTTTTTAGCAAGTTTTTCCATTATACGATACATCATTCTACGCATAATAGTAATACAATAATTAGGATTTGCAGTTTTATATATTTCTTCTTGAATCGGAGTAAAATTAACGATATGTAGATTAATATGATCAGTATACATAGATAATTTCTTAGTAAGTTCAATTACTTTGTTACGAGCATCAATTGAAGTATGTGGTATAGCCTCAAAATAAACAGCATCTAACTTTATACCACGTTTCATCGCAAGATAACCAGCAACAGGAGAATCAATTCCTCCACTAAGCATTAACATAGCCTTATTTTGTACACCAGCTGGATATCCACCACAACCCTTATACCCATTAGTATAAATATAAGAATGACCTTCTCTAATTTCTACTTTTACTAAAACATCAGGATTATGCACATCAACTTTTATGTTATTAATATTTTTTAAAAGATGTGTTCCAAGCATTGGATTTAACTCCATTGTTCGATATGGAAATGATTTATCACTTCTTTTTACTTCAATTTTGAAAGTAGAAAATCTCTCCATTTTCATTATATTTAATAATTCATCTTTAATAGAATCTATATTAGTATCTACAATATTCGCTATATGATACATATGAATTCCAAAAATATGATCAATTACATTTTTAATAGACTCTAATTCTCTATCATTAAACTCTATATACATTCTCGCTCTATCTTTAGATATTTTTACATCATATTCTTTTAATTTATTTTTAATATTATTATATAAAGTATTAACAAAAAAATTACGATTTCCCTTCTTTGTTGTAAGTTCTCCATACTTTATAAGTATAATCTTTTTCATAGTTCTCACTCCAAACAACTATATTCTAACATAATAGAATGATTTTTAAAACACATTATTCTTCTATACATGCATTTATAAGCATAATAACACTAATTAAATCAACATCACTAGATTTTTCAACATACTCTAACTTTCTAACTTCATAATCTATACTTCTAAGATGCTCACACAAAACACATCTTAGTATTATCATTAAAAATATTATTACTAATCACTATGCAGGTCTCTTTCCTTTTTGCTCATGACCTTTATTATGATTAAAATCAAAATAAACAATATCACCTTGTTTTGGAATATACTTTCTTACCATATCTCTTTTCCCCTCGGATGATCCCAATTAAAGTTCTTTGATAAGTTATCAACATTATAATTATCAAATCGTTCTCTTAATGATATTTTCTTTTTTATACTCTTAGTAATTACCATTCTTTCCCCTTCTTGAACCAGTTCAACTATATCATTTTCAGTTAAATCAAGCGTCTTCAATATGATTTTTGGTATTCTAATACCGATAAAATTACCCAATTTTTGTAATCTTAATTCCATACAATCACATTGTATATACTAAAGTCAAGCAAAATTATTAAAAAAAATTACACTAGTTTAGTGTAATTAATTATCATAAATTAATGATTTCTTCTTCAGTTAATCCTGTACATTTAGATATTATTTCAATATCTATATTTTCATCTTTCATTGATTTTGCTATTTTTTGTTTAGTTTCTTTTCTTCCTTCTTTTCTTCCTTCTTCTAAACCTTCAGCTCTTGCTTCAGTCTTTAACCCATTTTCTAGCGCTCTTCTATCACGTTCTGCATCATA
>CACZTK010000085.1 GCA_902784095.1 uncultured Erysipelotrichaceae bacterium
GGAGTAGCACAACAAGTGCATAGAGAACAATCAGGTGAATACAGTGCTTACTTAAGAGCAAAGGAAGAAGAAGCAAAGAGAAAAGCAGCACAAAAAGAAGAAAACAAATAATAAAAAGGGTGATATAATGTCAAGATTTGTTTATGATAGTACAAAAGTAGGTAGAGGTTTAGATTATTTAAAAGAAGCAAAACAAAAACTAAATGGTATTACTGCCAGTATGAATAGAGGAATCTCTACAATTCAAAGTGCAAATGGTTATAAGTATATTACTGTTGATTTTTCTAGTATAAAGCAACTTGAAGATAGAGCTAAATCAATGATAGTTAGTTTAGAAGGATTAATAAATGAAAAAATCCAACGAATAGAAGATTATAATGCATATAGACAAGAACATCCAATAAAATCAAAATTCGCCGATCTTTCTATGGGAGCTACTAATATTACTCGTGGATTTTGGGAAGGTGCTCAATCAATTGGTGACGGAGCTTTGGCAGTCGCAGGAGCAGCTGGTGGTGCTTTTGGAAACGAAACATGGAAAAAATGTTGTGAAGAAACATTAGTTGAAAGAAAAACTAAAAGAGATGCATGGTTTGATAAACAGTATGAATCAGGAATGTGGTCTGATGTAGAGAAATACAGTTCATATTCATCAAAAAGTACTAAGGCAAGTGTATTTAGAGGTGTTGGTTCAGCAGTACCATTCGTTGCAGCTGCAGTAGCAACAGGAGGAGCATCATCTGCGGGAACAATTTCTACAACAACAGCACTAGCTGCTGATTCTACATTAGCTGCTTATAGTGCACTAGGTGATAAAACATCTTCTTTATTAGTAAATGGTGAGGATTTTGATACAGCATATAGTAAAGGTGTTAAATCTGCAGCAGTTGCTGGGGTAACTACTTTTGCTGTTGGAAAAGGTGCTGAAAAATTAACTTCATTAAAAAATGCTGCTAAGACAGCAAAAATAGAAAAAACAGAAACATTATTAATAGATAAAGCAGACGATGTTGCAAAGCAAACTTCTAAAGCTGCTAAAATAGAAAAAGCAGAAAATGCATTTATAGGAAAGACTAATAAAGCTGCTGATAATGCTGCTAAAATAGGAAAAACAGAAACACTATTAATAGATAAATCTGATGATGCAGTAAAACAAATTAAAAAGACTACAACATCTACAACAGATGATTTTGCAACAGGTGCTAAGAAAGCCGCTTCTTCGCAAATGGATGATGCAGCAACAAGTGCAAAAAAAGTTGCTTCTTCACAAGTAGATGACGAAGCAGTTAAAACAGCAGAAAAGAAAGCAAATGATGTGTTTGCTGATAGAAAAGCAGCACTAGATAAAAAACTAGCTTCAGGTGAAATTAATAAATCAGAGTATAGAAAAGCATTAAAAGAAATTCATCCTGATACAGCAACTTATAATGCAAAATCAGGACAAACAGCAGAAAATGTAGCAAAAGAATCAGAAAAAACAGCTAAGACAAGTGTAAATAGTTTTGCAGATGATACTGCAAAAAGTACTACTAAGCAAACAGCAAGTGCTGCTGATAGTGCTACTACAAAACAAACTGCTAATACAGCGGATGAGACATTTAAAAACACAACAAAACAGGCTAACAATACTACAGATGATGCTGTTAAAAATAGTTTCTCAAAAGTTGATGATGACGTAGTTAATATTGATGATGGTATTGATGTCTTAACAGGTGATGCCAATAAGGCGGCACAGGCTGAAAAGAGTGTAAAAGGACATCAAACAATAAAGAGTAAGATTAAAAATCAATTTAATAATGCAAGTGTAAGAGATGCAGCGTATCAAGCAGGAGAAAAAGTAGAAGCTGTTAAGGAAGGAATATCTAAAGCAGGTAATACGTTCAAAAATGCTGGTGAAAAAATTGTAGAAGGTGCTAAGAATGTTGGTAGTGCTGCTAAAACAGTGGGAGCCTCAGCAGTTAAGAATCCAAAATTAGCTGGAGCAACAGTAGGTGCTACTGCAGTAGTTGCAGGGACTCACATTAATTCTCACGCAGTGAATACTGATATGGCAGGTATAAATATCAATAATGGATATGATGCAATTACAGCTAAAGCAAATAGGATATTTGTAAATGAAGATGTTGCATCACAAGATGAAGAAGATAAATCAAGTGGCGAAGAAACAAATACTGATACAAGTGGTTCACAAGCTAGTGAAAATGGTGGCGACAATGGAAATGGTAATGGTGGAAATAGTAATTCAAATTATGATTCTAAGCTAGCTTATGTTGATAATAAGGATGATAAAACTAAAAAAATATTAGATACTATTGTTAAGAAACAAAAAGAAAAAACAACAATAGAAACACCAACAAATGTAGATGTTAATACAGTTGTTCCACAAGAACCTACAAATAATAATGTTAATCCAAATCCTATTACTCCAGAAGTAGCAACAAATACAAATTCAACTCCTACTCAATCAACAGTTCCTAACTATAAAGTTGAATCAACTCCTATAAATAGTGGTTCTTCAAATCAGGCAACAACATACACTGGAGCAACGACTGTTAAACATGGAGCTACTGCTCAGGCATCATATGCAAATTATAGTGGCGGAAATAGTAATACAAGTGTTGCTAGTGTAACAAAAGATGTAATTAATAAAACAAAATCTGCAGCTAATACAGATATTGGAAGTAAAGTAAAAAGTATAATTGGAGACAAAAAGATTAATCCAATTGTTATTGATGATACTACATCTTCAGGTAGAAGAAGTGGTGTAGGATTAGCTGTTGGAGGAGTAGTCGCAGCAGGAGCTGCATTAGGTATTGGAACAAAAGCAGTTCTAGATAAAAGAAGAAAATCTGAAGAATATGAAGATGAAGAAGTTTTTGAAGAAACAGGTCAAAATGACGGATATGATGTAGATAGTGCAGTATATGATAATCAAGTAGAAAATAATGAAGAAGTAGAAATGTTATATGATGATCCATATAAAGCAAATGAAGGTTCAGTATACGACGACAGTTATGATGATATAGCATATGGTGAAGCTGAAGATTTAGTAACATTTTAGTTGAAAAGGAGGATAATATGGAAGATAAGTTATTGCCAATAGGTAGTGTGGTATTATTAAAAGGTGGAGAAAGAGAATTAATGATAACAGGTTATTGTTTAATGCCAAAAGGTGATGTTATTATTAACGGTGAAAATGTAACTCCTAATGCAAATACAATATATGAATATGGAGCATGTCTTTATCCTGATGGTGTAGTAGATCCAAATCAAATGTGCTGCTTTAATCATGAAAGTATAGAAAAAGTTGTTTTTGAAGGATATAAAGATGATAAGTATAATAGCTATGTTGATGCGTTAAAAGGTGGTTTAGAAAAGTATAGAGAAAAGATATCTCAAGAAACAGAAGAATACTTATAAAAAAGTATAGTCTTAGTGACTATATTTTTTTGTTTGAAATTGTTAGGTTTATATAGTATAATATTCTTGCTTTGTTGGGATTATTATAAAAAGGGTGATAATATGGAATGGAGTATAGGTAATGTAAAAATAAAAAACCAGGTAGTTCTTGCTCCTATGGCAGGTATTTGTAATTCTGCATTCAGACGTATTTGTAAAGAATTTGGATGTGGTCTTGTATATGCAGAAATGGTTAGTGATAAAGCTATAATGTATGAAAACAAAAAGACTATAGATATGCTTTATATGACTGATGAAGAACGACCTATATCACAACAAATATTTGGAACTGATGTTGATAGTTTTGTAATCGCAGCTAAATACATTGAAGAAAATATGCATCCTGATATTATTGATATTAATATGGGATGTCCAGTACCAAAAGTAGCACTTCGTGCTCAAGCAGGCGCAGCTCTTTTAAAATCACCTGATAAAATATATGAAATAGTTAAAGCGGTAAAAGAAGCTGTTAGTGTTCCTGTTACAGTAAAAATAAGAAGTGGTTGGGATGCTAATAGTATTAATGCAGTAGAAGTAGCAAAAACAATAGAACGTGCTGGAGCTAGTGCAATATGTATTCATCCTAGAACTAGAAGTCAAGGATATAGTGGTAAAGCAGATTGGTCTGTTATAAAAAAAGTAAAAGAAGCAGTTAGTATTCCTGTTATAGGTAATGGTGATATAAAAAGTTGTCATGATGCAAAAAGAATGATTGATGAGACTGGCTGTGATGCTATTATGATAGGTAGAGGTATTTTAGGTAATCCTTGGTTAATAAAAGAAACTATCGAATATTTAGAAACAGGTAAAGAATTAGATAAACCAACAGTAGAAGAAAAAATAAACATGTGTATGAAACATTTGGAATATTTAAAGGACTTAAAAAATGAAAAATTAGCCTGTCTAGAGATAAGAAATCATGTAGCATGGTACTTCAAAGGTACTAAAAATTCTACAGAAATTAAAAATAAAGTCTATAAAACATCTTCTATTCGTGATATAATGCAAGTACTGGAGGAATATAAGGAGGTGTTATTGAGTGAAAAATAAGAAGTCTGCATCTTTTGTAGAAAGATTAGGTGCTTTGGTTATAGATTTAGTTATAATTACACTTTGTACTTCAATTTTTTCCACATTTGTTGTTGATAAAGATAATTATGAAAAATTGACAAAAGAGTCTTCAGAATTAATGGAAAAATATATGAATGGAAAAATAAAACCAACTACTTATATTAATAGGGCTTCAGATATAAGTTATGATCTAGCAAGAACAACAGGTGGTTTATCAATAATAACAATAGGAATTTATATTTTATACTTTATAGTTTTTCAATTTAAAAATAATGGACAGACTATAGGTAAGAAAGTATTTAAATTAAGGGTAATAAGTAATGATGAAAAAGAATTAACTATGAATAATTTTGCAATTAGGTCTTTACTTGTTAATAATATTTTAGGAGATTTGATTATTTTATCACTTTCAATACTTGGTACAAAAAATATGTATTTTGCAAGTTCAATGCTTGTCCAAGTTATTGAATATGGTTTGATTTTTGCAATAGCAATAACAGTATTATCTAGAAAAGATAAAAGAGGAATACATGATTTAATTACTAATACAAGGGTAATAAAAGAAATATAGAGGTGAAGTTTATGAGAGAATTTAGTGAACAAGAATTAGTAAGAAGAGAAAAGGTAGAAAAGATAAGAGAAGTATGTAATCCATATCCAGAAAGATATGAAATTACTCATGAGATAAAAGATGTAAAAGATTTAGAAGATGGAACAACAGATGTTAAAGTAGCTGGACGTATTGTATTTATGAGAAAAATGGGTAAGATGAGTTTCTTAACTATTAGAGATATAGAAGGAAAGATTCAGTTATCTATAAAAATAGATATGGTTGGAGAAGAAAGATATAAGTTCTTCAAGGATAATTTCGATATTGGTGACTTTATTGGTGCTAGTGGAGAAGTATTTACTACTCATACTGGTGAAAAAACAATTAGAGTTGATTCCTTTGAGTTTTTAGGTAAAGCATTAAAACCATTACCAGAAAAATTCCATGGTTTAACTGATCAAGAAGCTTGTTATAGACAAAGATATGTTGATTTGATTATGAACCAAGATACTCGTGATAGATTTTTAGTTAGAATTAAATTTATTAGAGAATTAAGAAATTACTTAGATAATTTAGGATATATGGAAATTGAAACACCAATATTAAATAGTAAACCAAGTGGAGCAACAGCAAGACCATTTAAATCTCATCATAATGCACTTGACATGGATGTTTATTTAAGAATTGCTCCAGAAACATATATGAAACGTGCAGTTGTTGCAGGAATTCCTAAAGTTTATGAAATAGGTAGATGTTTTAGAAATGAGGGAATTGATCAAACTCATTTACAAGATTTCACTATGATAGAAGCATATCAAGCATATTATAATTATGAGGATAACATGAAATTAATTCAAAATATGTTACAAACTATTGTTAAAAATGTATTTGGTACATTAACAATTCAAGTAGGAGATAAAGAAGTAGATTTAAGTGGAGATTGGGGAAAAGTTTCATTTAGAGAATTATTAATCAAGTATGCTAATATTGATATTAGAGAGTACAATACAAAAGAAAAATTACTTGCTAAAATATTAGAAGATAAGATAGAACTTGAAAGTGAAACTCCAATTGAAAATTTAGGATTTGGAAACTTAGTAGATGTTTTATATAAGAAGGTTGCAAGACCTCATATGATAGGGCCTGTATATTTAACAGAACATCCATCTGAATTATCACCACTTGCTAGAACTAATGATGATAATAGAGAAATATCAGATAGATTCCAATTAGTTATTAATGGGGCAGAAATAGTTAATGGATATTCAGAGTTAGTAAATCCAATGGAACAAGAGCAAAAACTTCTTGATCAAGCTGCATTAAAAGAAGCAGGTGATGAAGAAGCAATGGAAATGGATTATGACTACATTGGTGCTATGGAATATGGTATGCCACCAATATCTGGTTGGGGTATGGGAATTGATCGTATAATTCAATTGATTACTAATGCAGAAAACATTAAAGATGTAGTAATGTTCCCATTAATGAAACCATTAGATTAATTTAGAGAGAGAATTCTCTCTTTTTTATGAGAAAAATGCAAAAAAAACGCGAAAAACTTGTATTTCAAAGATAATAAAGCTATAATTATTATGGGAGGTTAATTATGAAAAAGAAAAATGGAACAGTAAAAGTTGTTCTACTAACATTACTTGTATTTATGTTACTTACTTGGATATTACCAGCTGCTTATTTCCAAGGTAGTTACACAGATCAAGGACGCGTTCAAATGGGAATATTTGATTTATTCTCTTATCCTATAACAGCATTATCTTATTTTGGATATATTGCAGTATTCCTATTAGTTGTAGGTGGATTCTACGGAATTCTAGGAAAAATTGATGCTTATCGTACTCTATTAGATAAGTTAGCTAATTCATTTAAGAAGCATGGAAAGTTAGTAATATCAATTATGATGATATTAATAGCAGTTATTACTTCTATTTGTGGATTACAAATGGGATTAATGGTATTTTATCCATTCTTAGCAGCACTAATTTTCTTAATGGGATATGATAAAATTGTTGCAGCTTTAACATTAGTTGGTTCTTCAATGATTGGTATTGCTGGTTCAACATTTGCATATAATAACACTAATATTGTAATGAGTACTTTATCACTAAAGATTACTTCTAATATATTAGTAAAAGTTATTATCTTAGTATTAGCTTTAGCATTATTAATATTTAATACTATTAGATATATTATTAAAATGGAAAAGAATACTAAGAAAGAAGAAAAAGCAGTAAAAAAAGAAGAAAAGAAAACTACTACTAAAGCAAAAACTTCTAAAACTACAAAATCTACTAAAGATACAAAGACTAAAAAGTCTGCAAAAGATACAGTAGCAGCAGTAAAAGAAGAAGAAGTAAAAGTAGTTAAGGAAGAAAAAAATCCATATAGTGATTTTATTCCTAGTAAAGGTAAAGGAAAACATAAAGTATGGCCTTTAGCAACAGTACTAGTAATAATGTTTATAATCATGATTTTAGCATTTGTTTCTTGGAATAATGCATTTAAAATATCATTATTTGAAGATGTTACAGAAGATGTTACAAAATATGAAATATTCAAATTTGCATTATTTGGTAAATTATTAGGAAATGTTAATGCATTTGGTGGATGGAATTTAACTGAATTAGTAGCACTAATGATTTTAGCAGCTGGATTATTAATGATTATCTATAAAGTTAAATTTAGTGAAGGATTAGATGCATTTGCAGAAGGTGCTAAAAGAGCAATAGCTCCTGCAGTTGTTGTTGTATTAATCTATACTGGATTAGTAATTGTTACATATCATCCATTCCAATTAGTAATTTATAAATGGTTATTTGGATTTACAAAAGGATTTAATGTAATTACTTCATCTATTGCAGCTATTCTTGCAAGTATCTTTAATGCAGATCCTTTATATGCGTTCCAAAGTGTATTACCATATTTAGCAAGTTTAGTTACTAAGAAATCAACTCTAGCAATTGCTGGTGTTGTATATCAAGCTATGTATGGTGTTACAATGTTAGTTGCTCCAACAAGTGTTGTTTTAATGACAGTACTTACATATTTAGGAGTATCATATAAAGAATGGCTTAAAAATGTATGGCAACTATTACTTGAATTAGTAGGATTAATGCTTATTATCTTTACAATTCTAGTATTAATATAATTTTATTTATAAAAAAAGTAAGAACAATTATTTGTTCTTACTTTTTTCTTTTATCGCACTAACTATTTTAGAAAGATTACCATCTATTGTTTCCCCAATATCAAGAGTGCCATATATTTGTCCACCTTGTTTAAAACGTTCTATATGCATATTTGGGGCATAACTAAATTGCATTCTTTCTGGAAATATCTCTTGTAGTTGCTCTAATCTTGTTTTTTGTTCTTCTGACATTTCTTTAGGCGATGTAATAATATTTATATGTTCTGCACTATGTATTATAGAAACATAGTTTTGTTTAGTCATATAGTAATATAATAATACATCATCATTAGTATCTGTGTTGACATTAATTCCTTTTGTTTTTATATACTGTTTTAAATAAAAGAGATGTTTATCATTATCGTTATTCTCTTTGTAAGTAGAATCCTTAACCAATTCGTATGCTTCTATTATATCTGTTATTTCATCAGTTCTAGATAATATAACAGTGTTTTTATCACTTTGATCATTTGCACTAAAGACAACATCAACTGCGCCGTCTTCATCGATTAATATTAATCTCATATCAGTTAAATAATTATTCATCTTATCACCAACATTATTGTATCAAACTTTGCAATTCTTGTCACTTTTTTTGGGTTATAATTTCTTGAAATTAATCATAAACTAAACATAAAATAGTCTTAGGAGGGATAAGATGTTTTCAAAGTTTAGTGAAGAAGCACAAAAAGTTTTACTTAATGCAAAAAAAGAAATGTCAGATTTAAAACATCCATATGTTGGTAGTGAACATCTTCTTTTAGCAATTCTTTCAAATAATAATCTAGAAGTTACTCAAAGATTAAATGATTTAGGACTTACTTATGATTCCTTAAAAAAAGAGATAATAAAAGTTGTTGGTAAAGGAAATATATCTAATGATTGGTTCTTATATACACCTTTATTAAAAAGAATAATAGAAAATGCTACTATTGATTGTAGGGAGTCTAAAGACAAGGAAGTTACTGTTTTACATTTATTTCTATCTCTTCTTGAGGAGGGAGATGGAGTTGCAATAAGAATACTAGTAGGAATGAATATAGACGTTGATTTATTATATGATGAGTTTTCTAATAACTTTGTTGTTAAAAAGTCTAAAAATAAGAAAAGTTTAATGATTGAAGAGTTTTCTGTTGATTTAAATAAAGAATGTTTAGATGGAAATATTGATCCTGTTATTGGAAGGGATAATGAGATAAATAGAGTTATTGAAATTCTTTCTAGAAGAGGTAAAAATAATCCTTTATTGATAGGAGATGCAGGGGTAGGCAAAACATCAATAGTAGAAGGTCTTGCTGAGAGAATAACTTTAGGTTTAGTTCCTACTAACTTATTAAATAAAAGAATATTATCAGTATCTATGTCTTCTTTAATAGCGGGTACTAAGTATCGTGGTGAATTTGAAGAAAGAGTTAATAAGATAGTTAAAGAGGTAGAACAAAATCAAGATATTATTATGTTTATAGATGAGATACATACTTTAGTAGGTGCTGGAGGTGCTGAAGGAGCAATAGATGCATCCAATATATTAAAGCCTGCTCTGGCCCGTGGAAAACTTCATCTTATAGGAGCAACAACTAAAGAAGAGTATGCTAAGTTTTTAGAAAAAGATAAAGCGCTAGATAGAAGATTTCAGCAAATTGTTATTGAAGAACCAGATAAAAATAAAACAAAGGATATATTGTTAAAACTGCGTGAAATATATGAATCATATCATCATACTATTATAAGTGATGAAATAATAGATTTTATTGTTGATAGTTCTGATTTATATTTAAAAAATAGAAATTTTCCAGATAAAGCAATCGATATTTTAGATGAAGTATGTGCAAAGACAGTTTTAAATAAAACGAAAGAAGAAAAGAAAATATCACATTTAAATCAAAAACTTAATACCATACTTAAATTGAAAAAAGAAGAAATACTTAAAGAAAATTTTGATAAAGCACTTGAGTTGAAACAGGAACAATATGATTTAGAAACTAGTATAAATAAGTTAGTAGTAAAGAATAGTAAAAGTATAATTCCTAAAGAAATAACAAAAGATATGGTAATTGAAGTTATTAGTGAAAAAGCAAATATTCCATTAAGTGAATTTAAAATAAGTAATAAGAAAGTCATGACTTTAGAAAAGAAACTTAATGAAGTAATAAAGGGACAAGAGTCCGCTATTAAAGTTATATGTGATTATACAAAAAGAAAGCAATTAGGTTTTTCTGATAATAAGGTTCATTCATTTTTACTAGTTGGACCAACAGGAGTAGGAAAAACACTATTAGTAAAAGAATATGCAAAAGAAGTATATTCAAGAAATCATCTAATAAGATTAGATATGAGTGAATATAAAGAACCACATAGTATCAGTAAAATAATAGGAGCACCACCAGGATATGTGGGTTATGATGAAGAAAACTATTTGTTAGAAAAAATAAAAAATAATCCTTATTCAGTATTACTATTAGATGAAATAGAAAAGGCAAGTCCAAGTGTAATAAAACTATTTTTACAAGTACTTGATGAAGGTAAAATGACTGATGCTAAAGGAAGAGAAGTTTATTTTAATAGTGTATTGATATTTATGACTTCTAATTTAGGTACTAATAAAAAGGCATTAGGGTTTAGTAATAAAAATGAAGATAAAATGATGAAGTCACTTCAAGATTTTTTCACTATAGAATTTATGAATAGAATAGATGATATAGTAATATTTGATAATTTGAGTAAAGAAGATATAGAAAGTATTATTAAAAGAAAATTAAAGATGTTAAAAGATTATTATTCTAAGAAAGATATTAGTTTATCATTTTCTAAGAAATTAATTGAAGAAATAAGTAATGAAACTAATTATTTAGAATATGGTGCTAGAAAAGTAGATAAGATTATAGATAAAAAAATAAATAACTACATAATAAATAAAATTTTGCTAGGTGATAATAAAATTTTGGTATCTGATGTAGCATAGTCTCTTTCTCTTTTGTTATATATATGATATAATTTACTCAATTGGAGAGATGTTTATGAAAATTTTTAATACATTAACAAGACAAGTAGATGAATTTATTCCTAATAATCCGGGTAAAGTTTTAATATATACATGTGGACCTACAGTATATAGTTATGCACATATTGGAAATATGAGAAACTATGTAGGACATGATATTTTAGATAAGACATTAAGATATATTGGATATGATGTTAAAAGATGTATGAATATAACTGATGTTGGACATTTAACATCTGATTCTGATTCAGGTGAAGATAAAATGTTGAAAGCTGTTAGAAAAGAAGGAAAGACAGCAATGGAAATAGCTAAATTCTATACTGATGCATTTTTTAAAGATTTTGACTTATTAAATTTAAAAAGACCTGAAATTGTCTCTAATGCTACAGATAATATTGATGAATACATAAAAATAATAAGTAAATTAATTGAAAAGGGATATGCCTATTCATCAGGTGGAAATATTTATTTTGATACAACCAAACTTGACGATTACTATGTTTTAACTAATCATAAAGAAGATGAAATGGTAGTTGGTGTTAGAGAAGGTGTTGAAGAAGATCAAAATAAGAAAAATCAAAATGATTTTGTTTTATGGTTCACAACATCAAAATTTGAAAATCATGAACTTCAATGGGATTCACCATTTGGAAGAGGATATCCTGGTTGGCATATTGAATGTAGTGGAATATCAATAAAATATTTAGGTGAATATTTAGATATCCATGGTGGTGGAGTAGATAATATCTTTCCACATCATACAAATGAAATTGCTCAGAGTGAAGGATATTTGGGACATAAATGGTGTAATTACTGGTTTCATAATGAGCATTTACTTGATGAAACAGGTAAGATGAGTAAAAGTGCAGGAGCAATCCTTACAGTTTCAAAATTAAAAGAAGAAGGATATAATCCATTATCATATAGATTTATGTGTCTAAATTCTCATTATAGAAAACAATTAGTATTTTCATATGATGCTTTAAAACAAAGTGAAGATACATTATCTAAGCTAAAGAATAGAATTAAAAACATAGTAGATGATAATAATTATAACGAAGAACATTTTAATAAGTATAATGATGAATTTAAGAAAAATCTTGAAGATGATTTAAATACAGCAAATGCAATAACAGTTTTATATGATGTATTAAAAAGTGATATAGGTAATTCAACTAAATTAAAACTAATAGAATCATTTGACAAAGTATTATCATTAGATTTATTAAAGAATGAAGAAGTAAGTTTAGATAGTGAGATACTTAATAGAATAGAAGAAAGAAATATTGCTAAAAAGAATAAAGATTTTGCATTAGCTGATTCTATTAGAGATGAATTATTAGAACAAGGAATAAGATTAATAGATAGTAGAGAAGGAACTACTTACGAAATTGTTAAATAGATTGTAAAGTGGGGAAATAAAATGGTTTTATTTCCTTTTTTTATGCTATAATATAATTAGGATGGTGGCTTTATATGAAATTGAATAAGGAAGTAATAAAAGGTACTATAAAAGAAATTAATTGGGATCGAGTAGCAGCAATAGGATTAACTATTGGATTAGTTAGCATGAGTGGTGCAATGATTAAAATGAATATGGAGAAGAAATCTATACAATTAGATCATTATGATTCATTTTCAAAACAAATAGAAGATGTATATGATGTAGATATTGATAGTGAGAAAGAACCAATTGTAGATGGTTTAGGAGATCTTTTAGCTCTAGCAAGTGAAGCAACAACAGATGCAGAAAAACAAGAAGTTGCAGAAGAATTAAACAAAGAACGAGGAGAAGTAAAGGATTCAATTCTAGATTTAATAAAGATGGATTATGCTAAAGAAGATGGATTGGATGCTTCTGATTATCTAATTAGAAGACAAGATAAGAGTGATGGTGGTGGTTGGGAAATCTATCATCAAGAAAATGGTAAAGTAGATGTTAAAAATTTGAGTTCAAAGGAAAACTCTTTAGTTAATTATGCTAATGATATAGAATCATTTAATTATGATGGAAGTAAGGCATCAGCTGAGAAATTAGTAGATGAATATGAAGCGGCAATTAAAAGGACGGCTGATCATCTTGGAAAGACATCAGATAAAGCAAAATAATTGCTTTATCTTTTTATTTTTGTTATAATATTACATATTTTGAAAGAAGAAGTGTTTATGAATGTATTAGAAATTAATGTTTTAGTTTTAGCGTATCTAGGAGATACTATCTATGAGGATTATATTAGAAAGTATTTAATATCTTTAGGTATTAATAATGTTAATGATTTACAAAAAAAATCAACTGATTATGTTAGTGCTAAGAGCCAAGCTAAATTTTTACAAGATATGTTAGATAATAGTTTTTTAAGTGAAGAAGAAATATCTGTTGTTAAAAGAGCAAGAAATTATAAAAGTAACTCACATCCTAAGAATTGTGATATTATTACTTATAAATATGCTACTGGATTAGAAGCATTAATAGGTTTCTTAGAATTACAAGATAGAACAGATAGAATAAAAGAAATTATGAATTATATTATAGGAGAGTAGATTATGTTAGTATATGGTAGAAATGTTGCAAAAGAAATTTTACAAAATCCAAAAAATGTTAAAAAAGTAATTTTACAGGATAATTTTGATGATAAAGCTATAAATTCACTTATAGAAAAATCAAAATTGAGGGTAGAAATGCTTCCAAAATTTAAAATTGATGATTTGTGTGATGGAGCACATCAGGGTATAATACTAGATATTACGGATTACCAATATAGTAGACTTGAAGATATTTTGAGTAATAATCCTGATTTTATAGTTATTCTTGATCACATAGAAGATCCACATAATCTAGGTGCCATTATTAGAACAAGTGAAGCGGCTTCTGTAGATGCTATTGTAATACCTAAAGATAGACAAGTTGGAGTAAATTCCACTGTTATGAAAACTAGTGCAGGAGCATTAAGTAATATGAAGGTATCTATGGTATCTAATCTTGTTCAAACAATGGAAAAATTAAAAAAAGAAGGTTTCTGGATAGTTGGTACTGCTATGGAAAATAGTGTTGATTATAGAACAATTGATTACTCAGGAAAAATAGCTTTAGTTATAGGTAATGAAGGAAAAGGAATATCTAGATTAGTGAGAGAGTCATGTGATTTTGTTGCAACAATTCCAATGAAAGGTAAAATTAATAGTTTGAATGCAAGTGTTGCTAGTGGAATCATGATATATGAGGTAGTTCGTAATAGAAAGTGAGGCATTAGTGAAATATAAAAATGTTAATGATTACGAGCAACTATATTTAATAAGTGAAAATGATGAAGAGGCAAATCGTATTATGTATGAAAAGTATAAGCCAATCATTTATTCTTTTGCATATCAATATTATAAAATAGTAAAAAAATATGATGTGGATGTAGAAGAACTTGTACAGGAAGGATATATTGGACTTTCAAATGCTATAAATAAATATAAAGATAATACGGATGCTAATTTTTATACCTTTGCTACCGTTTGTATCGAAAGAAGTATACAATCTTTTTGTAGAAAATATAAAACAATAAAAGCCAAAAAGTTAAGTAATAAAATATCTATAGATTCAGATGATGAAATACTTAATATTGAACTAAGAGAAGATGAAACAACTGATGTAAATCCAAATGCTTATCTTGAAAAGAAAAATTATAATGATATGCTTATTAATTTTAAACATAGTTTATCCAATAGAGCTAGTATGGTGTTTGAACTTAGATATAATGGATTTAATAATAAAGAAATATGTAGTCTTCTTGATTTGTCATATCCGATGATAGAAAAATGTGTAAGAGAGATAAAAGAAAAAGGAGTAAACTACCTAAATAAATAGAGTTTTTCTATTTTTTTTTTTGAGATTTTGTTATACAATAGATAATAGGTGAATAGGATATGGGATATAGTGTTAAGGAATGGCTGAAATATGATGGCCATGATAAAGAATTACCAAAATTATTTTATAATATGTCAGCTACTTTAAAGTATATACATAGTAATGACTATTATATAAGAGATTTTAATATTTCAGATATAAATATAAATAATGAAGAAACTTTATCTCCCATCGAATATAAAAATATAGAAAAAATGGAAACAATTGAAGATAAAGAGAAAATCCCAGAAAATATTCATACCTTGGCGCTATTACAATTAGCAGCTTATTCTAAGACATTAGCTTATTTTAATCCAACATTTGCTGAACAAAACTTCCAAGAATTTGAGTTGTTTATACCAGAAGAAGATATTCCATATTTACGTGGAGCAATTCAAAGGAGAAGTCCTGTTTATTATTGTGATTTTGTTAACGCTAGAAATCAAAGAGAAATAGAAAGACTAGAAAAAGAAACAGGTGGTGTTGATTCTTCTATTGGTGGTATGTCAAAATCAAAATCTACTGCGATAGGAAGAGCAATGACAGATAAAGAAACTGAGAGGTTATATAAGAATACATTTACTGATGGACAGTCAGGATTAACTACATTCTTAATACTTCCACTTACAATGATATTATTAGGGGTTATTTTATCAATTCTTACGATTTTATTCCCATAAAAATATATATTTGTTGACATTCTTAAGTGTTTGTGGTATTTTAATTGTGAACACGAAAGAGTGTTTTTTATTATGATAAAAAATTAAAGAAACAGGTGGGATTAGATATGGCTGAAATAGTTAAGTCAAAACAAAAATCTAAACTATATGATGAAAACAAGAAGAAGGATACTAAGAAGAAAACAACTAAGAAGAAAGTAGCAAAGAAAGAAGAAGTAAAAAAAGAAGAAAAGAAATCACTTTGGGCTAGATTTATGATTTTTATAAATGGAGTTAAAAGTGAGACAGCAAAGGTTCGTTGGACATCAAAATCTGATATGATTAAGTATTCTATTGCAACTATTGTATTTATTATATTTTGTTCACTATTCTTTTATGGAATAGATACAATTTTTGCATTAGTTCAATCATTATTTAAGTAGAAAGAGGGTATAATATAATGGAAAAACAATGGTATGTAGTTAATACTTATTCAGGACATGAAAATAAAGTTAAAGAAAAACTTGAAATGAGAGCAGAATCTATGAATATGGAAGATTTTATTTATAGAGTAATTGTTCCAGAACAAACAGAAGTAGAAATCAAAGATGGAGTAACAAAAGAAAAGACTAAGAAAATGTTTCCAGGTTATATCCTTGTTGAAATGGTTATGTCAGATGAAGCATGGTATGTAGTTAGAAATACTCCAGGAGTTACAGGATTTATTGGATCAAGTGGTAAGGGAGCAAAACCAACTCCATTACAACCATATGAAGTAGATAAAATCTTAAATAACATGGGAATGTCTAGAATAGATGTTGATAATGATTTAGAAGTTGGAGCAAAAGTTAAGATAGTTGCTGGACCATTTAATGGAATGTTTGGTACTATTGAAGAAATTGATCTTCCAAATCAAAAAATCACATTATCAGTTGACTTATTTGGTCAAGAAACATCAGTTGAAGTTGAACTTAGTCAAATAGAAAAAGCATAATACTTGCAAAAATTCACATAATATGTTATTATTTAAGGGCTATATTTAATTTAAATATAGATTAAGTGGGAAGCAAAGCCTATTAAAGCGGTAATAAAGCTATTTGGACCACTCGCGAAAACTAAATAAAGGAGGCGTTTTTCGTGGCAAAGGATGCAGTTAAGAAAATAAAATTACAAATTCCAGCAGGAAAAGCTACACCAGCTCCACCAGTAGGAACTGTTTTAGGACCAGCAGGAATTAATTTACAAGATTTTTGTACAAAATATAATGATGCTACTAGAGATAAGATGGGAGACATCTTACCAGTAGAAATATCAATATATGAAGATAGAAGTTTTGATTTTGTTATTAAAACTCCACCTACAAGTTTCTTGCTTAAGAAATATGCAAAAATTAATAAAGGTGCTACTAAAGGAAGTAATGAAACAGTTGCAACACTTACAAGTGCTCAAATTCGTGAAATTGCTGAAATTAAGTTACCAGATTTAAATGCATATGATGTAGATGCAGCTATGAAAATAGTTGCTGGTACAGCAAAGAACATGGGTATTGCAGTTGAAGGAATGGAAGAAGCTGCAAAAGAAGAAGCTACAGAAGTAGCAGAATAATAAATAGGTTAAAACCTTGTGGAAGGAATGTCCGCTTGCATGAATTCCGTAATAAACCACATAAGGAGGAAAAATAATGAGAAAGAGAAGTAAAAAGTATACTGAAGCATTTTCTAAAATTGAAAAGAGCAAAGTATATACTAAAGAAGAAGCAGTTAAATTAGTAAAAGAAACTTCAATATCTAAATTTGATGGTTCTGTAGAAATCGCTATGAGATTAAACTTAGATACTAAGAAAGCTGATCAACAATTACGTGGAGCTATCGTTTTACCAAAGGGAACTGGTAAGACAGTTAGAGTATTAGTAATTGCAAAAGGAGAAAATGCTAAGAAAGCAGAAGCTGCTGGAGCAGATTACGTTGGTGATGTTGATATGATCGAAAAAATCGAAAAAGAAAATTGGTTCGAATTCGATACAATGATTGCAACACCAGACATGATGCCTTTACTTGGTAAAATCGGTCGTGTTTTAGGACCTAGAGGATTAATGCCAAACCCTAAGACAGGAACAGTTACACTAGATGTTGAAAAAGCAATTAACGAAGTAAAAGCTGGACGTGTTGAATATAGAACTGATTCATTCGGTAACGTTCATGGAATCATTGGTAAAGTTTCATTTAGTGAAGAAGATTTACTAGAAAATTTAAATGCATTTGTTAGTGCTATTCTTAAAGTTAAACCAGCTACAGTAAAAGGAGATTATGTTAAGAATATTTCAATCTCTTCTACTATGGGTCCTGGTATTAAAGTAGAAAATAGTTTTGACAAATAAAAAAATATATAGTATAATAAAGACAATTTATTGGTGCCATAGACAGTAGGTATAAAATTAAATCCTACCGAGGACTTATTATTAAAGTAAAAAGGTTCTTGTGTCTATCACTAGAACCTTTTTTATGGCATCCCTAAATAGATAATTAAAGTAGGAGGTGTTTATATGGCAAACGCAAAGATTCTTGAAGCTAAACAAAA
>CACZTK010000086.1 GCA_902784095.1 uncultured Erysipelotrichaceae bacterium
CAATTAATCTAAGCAAAAAGTGTAATTTTTGACCACTTCCCATACTTCCTTTTAAATCATCAGCATTTATTTTTACTAACTTTTTATTTTCGTGTCTATAACCTAGAGGAGCTTTATGTGGAATATTTCCTTCTTCAATAGCTCCTACTAAACCATCTTTAGTTCTTTCACTTGTTCTCTCAATTTCATTTTTAGCAACACTCATCATTATTCTCGAATACATTTTACCATTGGCATTAGTTGTCTACCATCTTCAAGCATTCTTTCAAATTCTGGTCTTTTATTACCTGTTTTAGCACTTCTACCAGCATCAGTATAATATTCCTTAATCTCATAGCCGTTCCATTTACAATAATCCTCTAATCGTACTTTTTGTTCAGGTAAACCAAAACCATCACGAACTTGATTTTCTGTACTAACACGAGGATATAATCCACAAATTATTTTTTCTTTTTCACTCAATACAAAATCATCTCCTTTTCTTTATTTTCAAAAAAAGAGAAGTGAAGGTACTACTTAAATATAATACTTTCACTTCTCAAAACTACATTGGAAGACTTTTAAGTAACTTTCGTTACTTACTATATTAATTATACAATAATTTGCAACAAAAGTCCATCTCGTGAAAGCTTATTGAATAGTATTTAAGTAATCTTCTAACTCAGATATTTTAATTTTATTAGTTAGATTTCTAATATAAATATCAGTAGAATAATTAAAAGCAAGAAATGTAATACCTTTGATAATTATCCTATGTGGTTCGATATAGGACAAGTTAGTCTTATCTATCTTCTTTATACTACCATTAATAAATATAGGTTTAGTTTTAGAAAATTGACAGATAAATTCTAGTTTCTTCTTTAAGGACTCTTCAAAGGGTATTTCTTGCGTAATAATCTTAATCATAAACACCATCCTTTCTTTTAGGATGATTTCTTTGTACTTCCAAGCTAACACATGGAGTTCGAGACACAAAAAAATCAATCTTTCGATTGATTCTATATATCAGTGTCCGAAAAAGTTCGAACTTTATATATATATATATATATATATATAAACAATCTGAAAAGTGATTGTTTTTTTCTTTTCAGTTCGTATTTTGATACTTGTGTCAAAATACTTAGGGGGTTAAATATTTTGCCATAAGGAAAATATTGTAATAATTATATTTATTTGTTATAATATTTGTACTTTTCAGGGGGGACTTTATGAAATACATTATTCAAATTGGTACATTATATGACAACTATAACGATATGGATTTTGGTTACATTGGTAAAGACTTAAAAACAGGAGAAATACATTATTATGCGATGTATGATAATCAAGGCAATTATTCTTCGCATTGTGTAACAGAGTTTGATATAAATCAAGAAAATAATTGGGAAAATCTTGATTGGCATTTATATCATTGTAATTATAAAAAAGATAAAAAAACAACATCAAATGAATTGCCAGGAGAGATATTATCATTAATACCTGAAATGATAAATATACATCTAATATATAATAAAGAAAATGGCTATCCTATAGAATTTTTAACTAATAATTCTACTAGTTTATCTATTGAATATGTAAATAATTTTTCTTTGTTTGGTGATTTAGGATTTTCAGGTAGATATATTCCTGTTCAAAATGTAATAGAAATTCCAATAACAAATAATGAATGGGATAATTATAGTGATTATGAGAAAAAGGATGCAAAAGATGTATTGCTTCATGAAACGGGTCATTTAAAAGTCTCTAGCCACAAGTTGGATATGATAAATAAACAGTTAAATGTTAGAACTGGATTTTTTAGTCAAGTTATTAAAGTAGAACCCATAGTTTTAGATAATGGAGACATTTTTTTTAGATCTAATAAAATTAATGCTTTAAATGATGATAATAGTAGAATTTTAGAAGAAGTTATGAATGATTTTGAATGTATGCAAATAAATCCTGATTTTAATCCAGTATATCCAAATGTAGGATATATGCTAAATGAACTATGTGATGGAAGACTTCAAATGGCAAGATATTATGATGATGGAATAGAAGAATTATATGAAAGTTTATCTAAAATAATTAAAAGTAGAGATATGGTAGATAAATTGTTAGAAAGCATTGAATGTACTTCAAAATCCTACGACTTTAATTATGAAGAAAATAATAGTCATATGATGAAACTTTTAAAACAATATCAGATAATAAAAAGTTGTAAATAACTACGCCAACCGCACCAGTGACGAATCTGTTCGAACTATTCGAACTTTAAATAAATGAACAATCTGAAAAAAGATTGTTTTTTCTTTTTTAACTAGCATTTTGATACTTATGTCAAAATACCTAGGGGGTTAAATATTTTGTCAAAGCAAAATATTTAAAAGATATAAAGTTAATTAAATATTTTGTCAAAGCAAAATATTTAAAAGATATAAAGTTAAATGAATGGCTTGTAAAAAAATAAATATGGTGTTATAATATTCATTAAATTTTTGAGGGGGATAATATAAATAATGAAAGTATATAGAACAGTTCCAGATTCATTTGTATCAAATAGAAAATTAGAACAAAAATCTTTGCGCGGCTTAGAAGGAATATATTATCAAGCAGGTTATTCTTCATTTGTGGGTAAAATAGGATATCATGATTATAATAATTTATCTAAAGATATAAAGAATGAAGGAAAATATTTTTTTCTATTTGCTGAGGATGCCATAATGGAGGCTAACTATCTAATTAGTGTTTACCATAAATTGAATATGGATACGTGTTTAGTTGTAGAATATGATATTCCAGAAGAGTTAATATTAAAAATTATTGGATATGGTGATTATTCAGTTGATATACAATCATTATATTTAATAGAATCTTATGTAGAAAAAGGTGATTTTGGCAATTTAATAATAACTACCAATGAAATATCTATTGAAGAAAAAACTGAAATTTTAATTAACTCCTTAAATGAATCATTAAAAAGAATTTTAGAATGTCAATCATATTTTGACATGCTAGATTATATTGAATACTTTGGTAAGAAGTTAGAATCTGTGATAGATAATAAGCAAGAAATTGAAAAAGTATTAATAAATAGTTGTTTTTATAATTCTTTTATTAGTGAAGAAAGACAATTGATTCAATCACCTTATATTACAGGAAAAGTAGTCCCTGTAAATACAAACTTTTGGAATAGTAAGTTTCAAAATTATGATCAAATAGCGGATTATTATCAAAATATTGGGATTGATTGCAACTTTTCTGAGAAACAAAAACAATGTAAAAGGGAAATATTATATTATTTACAACAAGATAATCAGGACAAAGTAAAAGTAAAAGAACTGTTACATCAAATAAAGCATTAAAAAAGTTGTAAATAACTACGCCATTCGCACCATAGGGAAATTAGTCGAACTAATCGACTTAATATAAATAAAGGTTAATTTCGGTTAACCTTTTTTATATGCTTGAAAGGAGTTGATTAGTTATGCAAATAATAAAGGAAAAACTAGAAATAGAAGATACATTAAAGAAGAAAGTTAAAAATATTTTAATGTTTCTAAATATTAAATCAAAATTAGAAAGAGGAAATATAATTAATATTCCTAAAACTAATATTGCTTATATAGAACCACATAAACTAGTTATTAATAATATAACTTATCTATTCTTTAATGAATGTGAGAATGTTTATATTAATACACTAGAAGAATCAATTACTTTTAATGAACTAGAAAACTATATTAAATTACATAAAGACTAATACTATTCCCTAAATAAGGAATTGACAAATAAAATTAAAGTGATAGAATAATAAACCAATAAATGACAAGCAGTATCCGTCTTTTATTAGAAAGA
>CACZTK010000087.1 GCA_902784095.1 uncultured Erysipelotrichaceae bacterium
AGGATATAAAAGGAGATCCAGCATCTAGCTTACTAGAAGTATTAGATCCAGAACAAAATGCAAAATTTTCAGATCATTATATCGAAGAAGAATTTGATCTTTCAAAAGTAATGTTTATTGCAACAGCAAACTATATTGATCAAATTCCATATGAATTAAGAGATCGTTTAGAAATAATAGAACTTTCTAGTTATACAGAATATGAAAAATTAGATATAGCTAAAAATTATTTAATTCCTAGAGAATTAGAAAATCATGGACTTACAGAGTTACAAGTTACATTTGATGATGAGACTATTTTATCAATTATTAGAAATTATACTAAAGAAGCAGGAGTACGTGAATTAGATAGAGTAATAGCGTCTATTCTTCGTAAGGTAGTAAAAAAACTTTTAACTAACTATGATGTTGCCATGTACAATATAACTTCTAAAGACTTAGAAGAATACCTAGGAAAACAAAAATATAAATATTTAGGTACAGATAACGAAAGTCAAGTTGGTGTAGTTAATGGAATGGCATATACAGTATTTGGTGGAGATATATTACCAATAGAAGTTACATATTATAAAGGAAAAGGTAAACTAATATTGACAGGTAGTTTAGGCGAAGTAATGCAAGAATCTGCTCATATAGCTTTTTCTTACATAAAATCAAATTGTGAATATTTTAATATTGATCCTAAGACACTAGAAGAAAATGATATACATATTCATTTACCTGAAGGTGCGGTTAATAAGGAAGGACCAAGTGCAGGAATAACTCTAGCAACAGCTTTGATATCATTATTTACTAATAAAGCAGTAGATAGTAATATTGCTATGACAGGAGAAATAACATTACGAGGTAGAGTATTAGAAATAGGTGGATTAAAAGAAAAAGTAATAGGTTCACATCGAGCAGGTATTAAAAAAGTATTTTTACCTAAAGCCAACGAAAAAGATTTAGATAGTATTCCATTGGAAGTAAAAAAAGATTTAGAATTTATATTTGTCTCTAAGTATGATGAGATATATAAAGAATTATTTGGAGAATAGTTATGGATGATTTAGAATTTCAAAATTTAATGGATAAAGTTAGTTTCTTTAAATTTAGAGGAATAATTATCTGTGTGAGTCTAGAAGAAATTGTTAAATCCATTGAAACATTGGAAACATATAATGCATTATTAGATACTATTGATTTTACTCTATATCATGATCAAAACTTCTTTCTATTAAGAAACTTTTCATCTAAAACACTAAGTATACTAAAAGAATGTAGTATTAAGTTTTCAACTAATGGTAAAGTAAGAGAAAAAGAAAATTGTATTATAGGGGATATAAATAGTTTGTGTACAGTATTTGATAAAGAAACATTAATAAGTGATTATTTTAAATTGGAAAGAAATTTAAGATTAAAACTTCCAAATACTGATAAAGAAGTATATCGTTCTATGGCCGGTGATTACAATATTATGTTTCAGATTACTAAAGCAATTGATATAGAAAAATCTATAGAAAATGTAGACCCTCGTCAGTTTATAGAATCAACAGATTTTTTTCTAGCGTCAATTCCAGAGTTTTATTGTGGTTATCCAGATGCAATTTCAGCAAGCCTAGATTATTTAAAAAGTCTTCCAAGACAAAAAGAATATTTGGTTGATAGAGGTATTCATAAAATAAAAAGGAAATTAAAAAATTTTTAAATAGTATAATTTCTTTTTTTTTTCATATTATTTAATGAAAAGAGAGGAGATTATAATGAAAAAAATAGTAAACTTTGAAAAAGAAATAACTTTTCCTAGTATGATAGGTGAAATAGGTACAATTTCTTTAGATCAAAGTGTAAAATTTATAAATGAAAATCATGCTGCTGGAAATTTAATTGTATCGGGAAATTATAAAATGACAGAGGCATCTACAATATTTGAAGACTTTAAATATGATTTACCTATTGAGATAGATTTAACAGAAAGTATTGACTTAGATAGTGGAAAAATATCTATTCATGATTTTAATTATGAAATCATTAATGATGATATTTTAAAATGCAATATAGATTTATTAGTAGAAGGAGTTGAATCTCTAAAAATAGAAGATGATATTGAAGTGTTAGAAGAAGAATTAGTAAGAGAATGTGATGGAGAAGAAAAAGATGATGAAGAAAAAGAACTACCTAAAATAGAAATAGAAAATACGGTTGAAGAAGAAAAGAAAGAAGAAAACTCTAACATAGGTTCATTATTTCAGGCTTTTGAAAACTCAACAGAGACATTTAAGACATATTCAGTATATATAATGAGAAAGGATGATACAATTGAAAAAGTATTAGATAAATATAAAATAAGTATTGATGATTTAGAAGAATATAATGATATATCAAATATTGAAATAGGAACTAAACTAATTATTCCTAGTGTAAATGAGTAATATTAATAATATTGTTGATAAGTGTAATATAAGAATTAATAAGTATGAAGAAAAAAGCAATATAAAAATAATAGATACGGATAAAGGTAAGTATATTTTAAAAGAAAAAAAAGGAGATAATAATTTATATAAATATTTGAGTAATAAGCAATTTAATTACTTTTTAGAACATGAAAATATAGATAACTATAATATTTTCCCATATATAGAAGAAGAAAAAATTCCTAATCAAGAAAAAGGAATAGATTTAGTTTATTTATTAAGTATTCTTCATAACAAAACATTATATTATAGTGAAGTAATATTAGATGATGTAAAAAAACAATATGAAAATTTAAATGGAATAATTGATAGTGTAAATAAGTTTTATTTTGAGAAACAAGATACTATTGAACAAAGAATTTATATGAGTCCAGAAGAATATTTACTTATTAGAAATACATCATTAATATACTCATCTCTTACATTTGCTAAGAATAAGTTGAAAGAATGGTATGAATATAAGATTACACAGAAAAAAGAAAGAGTAGTACTTCTTCATAATAAACCTTGTATAGAACATCTATTAGTAGATGATAAGAAAAGATTAATAAGTTGGGAAGAATGTAGAAGAGATATACCGATATATGATTTTTTATATTTTTATAAAAAGAATTATCAAGAATTAGAAATGACTAGTTTATTTGATATATACCAATCTAAATTTCCATATACAAAAGATGAGTATCTATTATTCTTAGTATTTTTGTCAATACCAGAGAAAATAGAGTTTACAGGACATCATTATAATGATACACAAAAAGTATATAATATGATTAGGTATTTAGATCTAACAAGAAAGTTTATTTCAAAGGATAATAAAGAAAATAAGACCAAAGATGAAAATAAATTCGAAGAATAACAATATAGCATTTAATTTAGTAGTTATAAAAATTAAAAGAAGAGCTTGATAAAAGATTATTACTAAGAATACTAAGATAAGAGATAGATAAAAAAAACTACCTCTTCTTTTTTGTTTACACATTCCACATCTACAAAACATATTATGCTTAGGACCTTTAAAGTTCATATAATCACCTAATATAATTTATGCAAATAAAAAATAAATGTTTTTTTAATTATAAAATAGTGATACAATAAGACTAGGTGATAATATGAATAATAAGGGCTTTACATTGGTAGAAGTTTTAGCAACTTTTGCAGTTATGGCTATTATTCTAGGAATAGCATTTCCTGCTGTTGATAATCTATATCTTGAAAATAAAAAAGAAATATATAAATCATATGAATCTGGTTTTTTAGCAGCAGCAAAATTATATGTTGATCAATATGATAGAGATTTGTGGACGAAAAGTCAAACAGAACATAATGCAGTGTGTGTAAAAATAACATATAATGATATTAAGTGTGAAGATTTAATCAAAAAGTTTACAGGTCAAAGTAAAAAAGAAAGTGTTGATGAGAATAATTCTTATATTTATGCTATAAAAAGTGGAAGTAAAGTTACTTATGAAGTTTTTTTGACCATAAAGAATAACAGCAATGCTATATTATATAAAAGCGATGCATATAGTAAAACTACAATAACTAATTGTGGTGCAAATGCTATAAGTAGTAAGTGTACTTTAACTCCTTGATTAACTGTAAATAGTATGTTATATTTTTGTTATAGAAAAGAGGTATTGATATATGGATTTAAAAGGAACAAAAACTGAAGAAAATTTAATGAAAGCATTTGCTGGTGAATCTCAAGCAAGAAACAAATATACATATTTTGCATCTAAGGCAAAAAAAGATGGATATGAACAAATTGCAGCTATTTTTGAAGAAACAGCTAACAATGAAAAAGAACATGCTAAGATGTGGTATAAAGAATTACATGGAGGACAAATTCCTTCAACAGTTGAAAATTTAAAAGAAGCAGCAGATGGTGAAAACTATGAATGGACAGATATGTATGAGGAATTTGCTAAGACTGCAGAAGAAGAGGGATTTACAGCACTTGCAGCTAAATTTAGAGCAGTAGGAGAAATTGAAAAACATCACGAAGAAAGATATAGAAAATTACTTAAGAATATAGAAGATGAAGTTGTGTTCTCTAAGGATGATGATAAAATTTGGATTTGTCGTAATTGTGGACATGTTGTAATTGGTAAAAAAGCACCAGCAGTATGCCCAGTATGTGCACATCCACAAAGTTATTTTGAATTAAAAGCAGAAAACTATTAAAATCTAAAGACTGAATTAAATTCAGTCTTTTTTTATCTCTTAGAAAGTTCTACAACTTTTTTCCATAGAAGAGGACCAACAATTCCATTTATATCAAAGTTATAATCTTGTTGTAATTTCTTTACAGATTTTTCTGTTAAATTATCAAATATACCATTTACTCTAACTCCTGGAATAGATTTATCATATCTACAAATTTTTAGAAGAAATTGTTGAAATCTTTTAACATCATTTCCACTAGAACCAAGACTTAAAAACTTATCAGGATATAATTCATTTACAAATGTTGCATATTCACTTGGATATGATTTTAAGAGTTTTGAATAAACTTCTCTAAGTAGGGCCCAATCAGTATATGTAACAATACCAGTTACAGGTAAGCCATATTTACTTTGAAAAGCCATTAACATAGTTTTGGTATTATCATTAAAAACAGAATTTGTTTTTAATCGTGGAATATCGGGATCTAAAAATGCAATAGCGTTTAAGAAGTAGTGTATATATTCAACTTCAATACCAGTATCTCCATATTTTATTTCATCTTTATAAAGAAATGTAGCTTCTTGTGGAGAAAGTCCTTCTGAATATAAATCTGAAAGTTTTTTAACACTAGTATAAATATATTTGATTTTATACCAAGTGGCTTTATCAACTTCGCCAGTTATAGGAAGATTAAATATTTCTTGGAATTTTTTAACAGCATCTTCTGTTTCTTTGTTATATGCTCCTAATGCAGTTTCAATTTTTGGAATGGCAGGGTAATTAATTCTAATTCTGTTTAAATCTCTTTGAATTGCTTGAACAGGATTTCCTGCACTTCCTAATTTATTTACATAACCAGGATATGCTCCAACATTATTTCCAACAGGAGCATCATATCTTATTAATGTATCATTTCCATAGTAGTATTTCAATATTTCTAATGGTGTTTTACCTTGGTTAGCAAGACTTACAGTACCCCACTGGGAAAGTCCATTACAAGATGTTTTTCTTCCATCACAATATTGAGTAAAATAAGGTTGTATTTGATTTTGTTTAACTACATAATCATTAAATATATCTTCAACTATATTACTTATATTTTCATATATTTCTCTATCAAGAATAAAGTTTTGATCATATTGTGGAGAACTAGTTATATCAAAATTATATCCCTTAGAAGGGTACCATTCATTGTACAATCTATTCATAGCAAAAGATATAATTGTATATATATTTGCTCTTAAAGAACTATCTGGCCAAGTAGGATATAATTCTGAAGATGCAACATTATTTATATAATCAATAAATGGAATAGTTATGTTTCTAGTAGCTTCATTAGGAGCACCTAAATGAACTGTTATTTCATTAGGTACAATAGGATATCTAATTGCCATAAAAATTCCTCATTTCAATATCAACTTCTGGAGTTATATTAATATTTTGAATAACACTAACTCCACAGCATAAAGAAATATCATACATTTTATCAAACTTTTCAGGCTCATAAACTGCATGTAACTGATATGTTGTAAAACTTGGTGCAATTTCATCATTCGGATTTCCCATAGGAGTAGGAAGTTTTATATTCATAACCATTCCACTTTCATCAGTCTTACCATCAAAAAAGACTACTGTATCATCACCAATTATTTTACTAACTGTAATATTAACATCTTCAACAGGTAATGCTTTATTAATGGATGAAACTCTTACTTTCAATGTTCCCGTACTAGGATTATCTTTTAAAAAATCTTGAAATGCCTGATTATTATTTAATTTTTCATCTGAAATATTATATGTCATAAATCACCTCTATATTTTTAATACCTGACCAATACTTAAACTATTAGAAGTCAAGTTGTTTTTTCTTTTGATATTATCAACGGATGTATTATACTTTTTAGCTATTGTATATAGACTATCTCCTTTTTTTACTACATAAGTAATAGAATTAGATGGTGGATTATAATCCTCTCCAAAGCATTCTTCAACATTAATATCAGTACCAGTAGTAGTTCTAATTTTTAATACTTGACCGATACTAAGATTATTAGAATTTAAATTATTGTCTTTAATTATTTCATTAACTGATAGATTGAATTTTCTTGCTATAGAATATAGATTATCTCCTTTTTGAACAGTATAATTAGTATAAGTTGGAAGTGTACTACTACTTTCACCAGATTCAGGAATTATTAAAGTTTGCCCAATGCTTAAATTAATATTAGTAAGATTATTTAATTTCATAATATCGTTAACAGTAGTTTCATATCTTCTCGCAATATTATATAAACTGTCTCCTTTTTTAACAGTATATATAAACATACCACCAGGATTAGTTCCTTGAACATTAGGAATTCTTAAAGTTTGCCCAACTTGAATAGTAGAATTAGTTAAATTATTATAATTAGCTAAATCTTTAGCAGATACTCCAAATTGATTACTTATGCCGTATAAAGTATCACCCCGTTTTACAATATAAGTTTGTTCTATAGAATTAGTAGGAATTCTTAATACTTGCCCAATACTAAGAATATTACTCTTTAAGTTATTATAGTTATAAATATTTTCAACAGTAGTATTAAACTTTTTAGCTATACTCCAAAGACTATCACCACTTTGAACAGTATATGTTTGATTCATTTTTACCTCCTACTAAACTATATGAAAATAGTTTTATTTTTTGACAAAATTATTAATACCTACATACTTTTTTGATATAATAACCTATAGAGGTATTTATATGGAAAAGTTTAGTTTAAATAATCAAATAGAAAAAGTGTTAAGAGGAGAAAATACCTGTTTTTTAAATCCTATTGATACTAGATATATTATTAATATTCTAAATAAAATGAGTTATCCACATAATGTATTTTATTTGTTTTCTGATACAGAAAAATTATTAGTATATAAGGATAATGTAGATATAACTTTATTTGAAATAAAATGTAGTGATAGCTTAACTCATAGAGAAATACTAGGATCATTATTTTCTCATAATTTAAAAGAAGAAGTATTTAGTGATATTATAATAGATAACAATAAATACTTTGTTGCAGTTTTAAATAAAATAAAAGATTACATGATTTGCAATTTTAACAAGATAGGAAGTAAGAAAATAGAACTTATTGAAAGAGATATATCTGAAGTAGAAAACTATCACTATAAATATAAAAGTATAAATATCCAAGTATCATCATTAAGAATAGATGGAATTATATCTAAATTAATTCCTACTAGTAGAAAAATAAGCCAAGATTATATTGATAATCAAAAAGTAATTATGAATTATCAAGTATTAAAAAATAAGAATTATTCTATTAAAGAAAATGATATATTTTCGATTAGGGGAATAGGTAAGTTTAAAGTATTAGAGTTTAATTTAAATAAGAATAATAAATACCAAGTAATAATTAATAAATATATTTAAATATTTTGTCGAAATGATACATATATTTTTTTAGGTGAGTATTTTGAAAAAATATATGTGTTTTTTATTTACAATTTTATTATTACCAATATCTGTAAATGCTAAAATGGATACAGCAACATCTTCTATTGTTATGGATATGGATAGTAAAAGAATTCTATATAGTAAGAATAAAGATGAAAAAAGATTAATTGCATCTATTACTAAGATTATGACTGCAACTATTGCTTTAGAAAATGGAAAAGTATCTGATATTTATGAAGCAGGCGATGAAATCTTAGATATGTATGGAACTAGTATTTATTTAGAGTATAAAGAGAAAATGAGTTTAGAAGATTTATTATATGGTCTTATGCTTAGAAGCGGAAATGATGCAGCAGTTGTGATTGCTAATAATGTTTCTAAGAATGAAAAATCTTTTGTAAAACTTATGAATGATAAAGCTAAAAAAATAGGTATGACTAATACAATTTTTTCAAATAGTCATGGTTTAGATGAAAAAACACAAAACTATTCAACTGCTTATGATATGGCTTTACTGTCTAGTTATGCTTATACTAAATTTCCTATTTATAGAAAAATTGTAGGAACTAAAAAATATAATGCAAAAACAGAAAATAAGAGTTATCTTTGGTATAACAGAAATAAATTATTAAATAGCTATAACTATTGTACTGGTGGTAAGAATGGATATACTCCAAGTGCAGGAAGAACTCTAGTTACTAATGCAGAAAAAGATAATTTAAGATTAACTATTGTAACTTTAAATGATGGGGGAGAATACACTACTCATAAAAACTTATATGAATATGTATTTGATAAGTATAAAAGATATAAAATAATAGATAAAAATAATCTTTCTATAGGTAAAAGTTTTTTTAAAGATGAATTATATATAAAAAAGTCATATTATTATCCTTTAACAGAAGAGGAGTCTAATAATATAAAAACTATATTAAGAATATCTAAAAAAAATTATAAATCTAATGATGTAGTAGGTTATATAGATATATATTTATATAAAGAAAAAATAGATACTATAAAAGTTTATGCAAAAAAAGAAATAGATAAATAACTATTTCTTATTACTTAATCTATATAAATTAATACTTGGATTATTAAATAATCTAAATCCTAGAGTAGGAGAAGCAAGACCACCAGAAATATATATGTCTGTAGAATCTACTTTATAATATCTATCTATATATTTACTTGAACCTTCTTGCTTAATTAATCCTCCTATATAAGGAATATATATTTCACCATTTAATGAATTACCTGCTAGAACCAAATCTGGATTATAATTAGTTATTACTTGATTTAAGTCTTCAGTTTCACTCATAATAGAAATACTATAAATATTTGAATTATGAGTTTCTTCTTTATAGTATTTGAATGCTTCATCAATATTTCTATCTTTTTTTACATAACTTGATAAACCAGTTATTAAAATAGGATTATCTTTATTATATATTAAATCATAATTATTATCTAAAACTATAAAATCACTTTGATTCATTATAGTAGTAAAGACATCCTTTTTATCATTTTTCCCATATACAGCATATTTTTCAATAGAAGCATTAATCTTTTGTAAGGACTTAATTAGTTTTTCTTGTTCTTTAGTACTTAAACAATAATTATTCTCTATTAAATTACCAGTAAATATAACAAAGTCAGGATTTCTTTTATTAATAACTTTTACCAAATTATCTATTTCTTTAATTGTTATTGAAGAACCATAATCTATATCTGTAAAGTGAATTATCTTAGTACCATTAAATGAATCTGGTATTTTTTCATCTATAATTCTTTTTTCTCTAACTATTAATCCTATAGTCGTAGAGTATTTAGCATATAAATAGAATAAAGAAAAAAATACAATTAAAATAAGAGTAAATTTAAAAAAATTCTTTACTATTTTTTTTCTTAGTTCATGAGATTTTTCTTCATCAACTAGTTCTTGAATTTCTTTGTTTTTTTCTTCTCTAGTTATCATAGCGTTTCACCAATTATATTGTATCACAAAAAATAATTATTTTGTAATTAAAAAATGTTATAATGTAATTGGGAGGAACTAAAATGGTTGCAAAAAAGAAGAGCGTTAGAAAGAAAAAGAAAAAACAGGAAGATTCATTTATATATTTATTACTATTATCCATACTTACAGTATTTTCAGTAGTATTAAGTTTTTATGATATATTTAGAATTTCTTTAGGAATAATAGTTATACCAATTATTATGTATTTAATAAATTATATTTATAAGAATTATGATCATAAGGAAACGGTTAACATATGTTTAATATCTATATCAATGATGGTAGTCTATTTATTTTTACTTTATAATTTAGAAAATAGAGTAATAGATATTTTAGAAGTATTTAAATATATCTTTATATATTTTATATTTATGTTTGCAAATATAATTTTAAATAAGAAAATAAAAAATACTAGTTATTTAAAAACTAGTATCTTACCAATTATTATATATTTAGTTTTATTTATAATTTTCTAGAAAGAGAAATCTTTCTTTTTTTATATTAAAATTGAGACAATAGTTAAAATAATATTATGCATCATATGCATAGATATAGAAGTAAATACTGTATCAGTTTTTAAATAACTTATTGCAAAACACAAACCTAAACTAGAATATGGGATAATATATAAAAATTGAGTAAATGATTCTGCACTAGAAACATGTAAGTAACCAAATAATAATCCTGCTGTTAATACAAAAATGATTTTATTTTTAATATTATCTTTAAATACTTTTCTAAAAACAATTTCTTCTGTAATAGGTGCACATATACCTGCACTTATTAATACTAAATACGGAACAGCACTAATCATTTTTTGAACAGCTTCTTCATTGTTTGCTTGTCCTGCTTTAAAAACATAATTAATAATTAAATTAGATACTACCATTAAGGCTAAACCAATCATCCAGTATTTAAAACCTATATCTAAATTATTTGATAAATCTTTTTTAAATATTTTCCATTCTTTAATTAAATCTTTTCTGTATAAGACTATTAGTAAAATAGTAATTACTATACTTGTAGCACAACTAATAATAGTAGCACTTTTTATTCCTAT
>CACZTK010000088.1 GCA_902784095.1 uncultured Erysipelotrichaceae bacterium
CATCTGCTGCTGACTCATCTCTTACTTCTACTATTCCATCTATTTTTTTATCTATTCTAATGTCATCAATTTTTTTAACCATCATAGCTTTATTAGATTCAAATGGTATTTCAGTAATAATAATAGATGTTTTAGATTTTTCTTCTTCTATAGTATATCTACTTTTAATTACAATTCTACCTCTACCTGTTTCATATGCTTGTTTAATACCATCTAAACCTTCTACAATACCACCAGTTGGAAAGTCAGGACCTTTAACATATTTCATTAATGTATCCAATCCACAATTCGGATTATCAATACGATGAATAGTTGCATCTATTACTTCTCCTAAATTATGTGGAGGTATATTAGTAGCATATCCTGCTGAAATTCCTTGAGCCCCATATACAAGAAGTGCTGGAAATTTTGCAGGTAAAACAGTTGGTTCTATTGTAGTATCATCAAAGTTAGGAGCAAATTCTACAGTGTCTTTATCAATATCTTTTAACATCTCATTAGATATCTTAGAAAGACGTGCTTCAGTATAACGATAAGCAGCAGGACTATCTCCATCAATTGATCCATTATTACCATGCATATCAATATATGGAAGTCTTGTCTTCCAAGGCTGACTCATTCTAACCATTGCATCATATATTGATGTATCTCCATGTGGATGATAATTACCTATAACGTCTCCAACAGTCTTAGCACTTTTTCGATATCCTTTATCATAAGTATTACGTTCCTTATGCATAGAATATAGAATTCTTCTTTGAACTGGTTTCAATCCATCTCTTGCATCAGGAATTGCACGATCTTGAATAATATATTTAGAATATGATCCAAAACGTTCTCCCATAATATCTTCTAAGGTATAATCAAATATTTTTTCAATTATTTCTTTTGTTTCTACTTTTTTCTTTGGCATAAACCCACCTACTTCTATATTTGATATTCATCTTCTAAAGTAAACTCAACATTTTCATCAATCCATTCTTTACGAGGAGGTACATCATCACCCATAAGAACAGATACACGTTTTTCAGCAAGTTGAGCATCTTCTATATTAACACGAATTAAAGTTCTTGTACCCTTTTGCATAGTTGTTTCACAAAGTTGATCAGCATTCATTTCACCAAGACCTTTATATCTTTGAATGTCACATTTTTTTCCCTTTGACTTTTCTTTCATTTCTTCTATTGTATATGCATATTCTATATCTTTACCACTTTGAATTTTAAATAATGGTGGAAGTGCAACAAAAAGTCTTCCATCTTCAATTAATGGTCTCATATAACGATAAAAGAATGTTAAAAGTAAACATTGAATATGTCCTCCATCCTCATCAGCATCACTCATGATAATTACTTTTGAATATTCACAATCATCGATTGAAAAATTTGGTCCATATCCAGCACCTATTGTATATATCATTGTATTAATTTCTTCATTTTTTAAAATATCTTCTTCCTTAGTCTTTTCAGTATTTAAAACTTTACCACGTAATGGAAGAATTGCTTGATATCGTCTATCACGTCCTTGTTTAGCAGAACCACCTGCAGAATCACCTTCGACTAAGAATAATTCTTTTTGAGTTTTATCTTTACTTTGTGCAGGAGCAAGTTTTCCTGATAAAGAGCGTTCTTTACTATTTTTAGTTTTTCCTTTACGAGCTTCTTCACGAGCTTTGCGAGCAGCTTCTCTTGCTATTTTACTTTTTAAAGATTTATTAATAATATCTGTTGCGATTACTTTATTTTCCTCTAAAAATACTTTTAATTGATCAGTAACAATTGATTCTACTGCAACACGGGCTGTTGGAGTACCAAGTTTTCCTTTTGTTTGCCCTTCAAATTGTAATAATGCTTCTGGTATTTTTAAACTAACAACAGCTGTTAAACCTTCTCTTACATCACTACCTTCTAATGGTTTCTCTTTACCCTTAATAAAACCATTAGCTTTAGCATAATCATTAAAACAACGAGTTAAAGCAGTTTTAAAACCAACTTCATGACTACCACCGTCCACAGTTTTTACATTATTAACAAAACTTACAATATTTTCATTATAAGTATCAGTATATTGCATAGATATTTCTACATCAATCTTATCTTTAGTACCTGCTATTGATAAAACTTTATGTAGAGTATTTTTACCCTTATTTAATTCTTCAACAAATTCTTCAATTCCACGTTCATAACAAAATTTAGCTTGTCTATTATCTTCTTCATCAATAACTTCAATAGTCATTCCTTTTAGTAAGAAAGCACTTTCTTGCATTCTTTCACATATAGTTGTATAAGAAAAATTAATAGATGAAAAAATAGTATCATCAGGTAAAAATCTAACAGTAGTACCTGTTTTATTGGTAGTACCTATCTTTTTTAATGGAACTGCTACTTTCCCACCATCTTCAAAACGAATATAGTACTCACCTTTATCACGTTTAATATTAACTTCCATCCATTTTGATAAAGCATTAACAACTGATGAACCAACACCATGTAATCCACCAGAGACTTTATATCCATCTGTTTCGAATTTACCTCCAGCATGAAGCACAGTAAAAATAACTTCAGGTGTAGATTTTCCTGATGCATGCATTCCTACTGGTACACCACGTCCATGGTCTTCTATACTTACACTTTTATCTTTATGAATTATAATCTTAATAGAATCACCATAACCGTTAATAGCTTCATCTACTGAATTATCTACAATCTCCCATACTAAATGATGAAGACCTCTTTTATCAGTAGATCCAATATACATTCCTGGACGCTTTCTAACAGCCTCTAATCCTTCTAATATTTTAATCGATGAATCATCATATTTTGATGCCATAATCTTATCACTCCATTACTCTCTATAGATAATTATACATAAAATTGCGATATTCTTCAAATTATTTGACTTTTTTTTACATTTTTCTTTTTTTATGATACCATTATTTATATAGGAAGATGGTGAATATATGCAAATAATTATACTAGCTGGTGGCAAAGGAACTAGGTTAAAAAGTGAAACAGGCGATACACCTAAAGTAATGGCTGATATTAATAATAGACCATTTTTAGATTATATATTAGATGATATTTTAAATTATGATATAGATAAAGTTATACTTGCTGTTGGATATAATAAAGAATATATTAAGAATCACTATAAAGATTCATATAAAGGATTAAAATTAGAATATTCTGAAGAAGATACTCCATTAGGTACAGGTGGCGCAATAAAAAAGGCATTAACTTTATGTGATGAAGATAGTTGTTTTATTATAAATGGTGATATATATCATACTATTAATTATAACGATATGTATAATGAATTTAAAGAATCTAATGCAGATGTTTTCTTAGCATTGAAGAATATGAAAGATATAGAAAGATTTGGAACTGTAGAAGTAAATGATAATAAAATTATAAAATTCAAAGAAAAAGAAAAAATAAAAGAAGGATTAATAAATGTAGGATGTTATATTTTTAAAAAGAATATATTAGATGATTATCCAGATGTTTTCTCAATAGAAGAAGATTTCTTTAAAAAGAATATTAATAATTTAAGTAATTCATATTATTTATATGATGGATATTTTACAGATATAGGTATCCCAGAAGATTATCATAAATTTATAGATATAGTAAAAGAGTCATAAGACTCTTTTTTTTAATTATTTTGATTCTATTTTCTTTAATTCATCTAAAGATAATCCAGTACATTCTGCTATAATATTAATGTCTATATTTTGTTTTAGAAGAGACTCTGCTATTTCTTTTGACTTAGATAATGAACCTTGTTCTATTCCCTGTTCTATTCCTTGTTCAAATCCAGATTCTTCTGCTTTTCTTAGTCTTGTTTTTTCTCTTTTCTTTTGATCTTCTTCATATGATATAAATTCTATAAACTTTGGTTCTATATTTATTTTCTTTATCTCTGCCATATACTTTTCTACCTTCCTATCTTTTTTCGATAATTTTTCTAAGTCATCTTGCCCTAAATTTAACATTATTAGATACTTATTTTCTTCTATTTTTTCTTTGTCATTAGTATACCAAAAGTTCATATAATAATCCATATTTATATCATATATTTTAAAGTTTTTTACATACTTTTTATTTTCTTCATCCTGTATCATAAATATTCTATATTCTTTATCATCATATAAATATTTATTCTCTTTACTAAAATTTTTCATCTTACCATATGTTAAATTTATTTGGATTATATCTATATCTTCTGAATAATCTTCTCCACTTAATGTTATATGTGAATATTCATTACATAAATATGCTGTTTGTCTCTCATGTGAATAATCATATATACTTGCATTTACTTCTACTAATATTCTTCCTTTATCTGTATTTAATCTTAAATCATATGATTTTCTTCTTACATTAATATTATCTACGTTATCTTCTAAATTTAAATATTCTATTTCGTTTACTTTTACCTTTAATATCTTTTCTAGTAAAAGTGTTAATAAATCACTATTTTCTTTTTTCATAAAAACTTCTTTAAATGCTCTATCATTTTTACATGTATAAAATTTAACTTCTGTATCCATAAAATTCCTCCTTTCATACAAAAGTAAAATTTTTATAACACATACTTAATATATTGTAAAATGAACAATTTTTAAAATTATTATATAAAAATAACCTGAATTTTTAAAATTTGCTTAGTGAAATTTTAAAATTCAAGTTATTTATTACCTTCAATTATTAAGTTTATTATAAATTTATTTTATTACTTCAGCATGTTTTAAGAAATCTTTAAAGTTATCATAAGAGGAAACTCCAGTCCATCCTTCTACTAACTTACCTTCTTTTAATACTAATACAATTGGTACTTGTCCTAAAGATTTACTAATAAATTCTTTATCATTATCATATTCAAGAAGAGCATTTACATTATCTTCAATATTCAATTCATCAGCAACCAAATAATTTGTTACATAACCATTTTCTTGTTGTGCTTGTTGAATAGTACCAATAAAATCATGACACTCTTGATAATTCTCACTACAAATAAATAATACTTGTGCTTTATCTTTAGATCCTAATTCTTTAATATCAGATCCTTTTATAGTTTTAAACATAGATGTATCATATTTACCATTAGCAGCCGATAAAGTCTTACTACTAATAAATGCAACTATATATGGTAATACCATATTAATAATAGTTAAAACTATTAAAATATACATACAAATCAATATCTTATTAGATACATCTAAACTCCTATATTTTTTTAAGAACTTAATCTCATCATCTTCATCTATTACCTTTTTTACGTCTATTTTCTCTTTCTTTGCCATCTTCTTTGTTCTCCTTTCTAGATTCATTAACTAACATTATGAATATTGGTAAATCAAGTATACTTATAATTAATCCATATGAAATAATCTTATTTTCAAATCTCATAACGACTTTATGATTACCCTTTTTAACATTTAAACCAATAAACATTTCATATAATTTTTGATAATCAACTTTTTTACCATCTACATATATATTCCATTCTTTTTCATATGGAATAGAAATCATTAATTTAGAATCTTTATCTGCTTCTATATTAAATGAAATATTACTTTTATTAATTTTAACATTAGTAGCTTGCCTAGATTGTAAATATTTTATCTTCTCTTCAAATAATTTTGTATTTAAATAATATGCTTTAAAAGTTTTCTTATTATTACCATATCCTGCATATTCAATTTCTATATTATCATCATGCCAAGTATTTTCAAAAGCATATATTCTACCTGGTTCTAATTCTAAATAATCAATACCATTAATTGTAATACCATTATTATCTGATAATGCTTGAATATAAATATATTTAGATTCACTTAAGTCTTCATTCTTTCTTCCAGAAACAATTTCTCTTAATACATTTTCTTCACTAGATATACCTGTAATTGTTTTAAACATTTCATTTTGATATTTAAATCCATCTAAATTATTTAATTTTCTATAATCATCTATTAAATAAGCAAATTCTAATCTATATGGATTCTCATAGATATAGTTTTTTTCTTCATAATATGTATTACTAGAAGGTTCATATTTAGTTACTACTTTAGTATTAACTAATTTATAATTGTTCAATAAAGTACTACTATAAATATACTTAACACCCAATAATGAATCAACTATTGGAGTATTATTAACATCATCTCCATAGACATTAGCTCCACCTGATAATCCAACTCTATTAAAGAAATTAGGTATATTACTATTAATAGTAGAATAAAAACCACTAGTACTACTCTTGTTACAACCAATTAACTCATCAGTACCATAAAAATCATATCCTGCTACTCGATAAGTATTATCTTTATAATCAAAATTACTACATATTTTATCAATAAATTCATCGTAGTCTGATCTATTATCAGCTTTATAGAATGTCATACCAGCATTAACACCAAGTTCTATAATTACTAATACTACTAGAATTATACTTTTTACTTCTTTTCTTAAAGTTGAAGCCATAATAATTAAATATACTAAAATTAATCCTAAAGATAACCATGCTCCAAAAGTATTGTAACTATAATATATATAAATTGCTCCAATTAATAATAGAATAACTATCTTAACTACTTGAACCTTCTTTACTCTATCAATATTATTTAATTCTTTATGCGCAATTAGTATAGAGAATAAACACATTAAAAATGTAAATCTAAAGTTATACCCTATAGGATAAGAGAACCCATGCCATACATAACTTAATCCTTTTATTAAAATACTTAAGAAAAAGATTAAATACATAGTCACAGTAGCACCCTTTTCAAAATTAGAATTCTTTTTATTTGTTAAATAACAAACTACTAAGAATAATACTAACATACTACAATATATTTCTGGTTGATAATAAAATAACATATTTTGCTCATCATATGATCCTATAAATAGAGTTCTAATAACTGCAGGTAAACTTGTAGGAGAAGCTACATCACCTCTTGCTGTTTTTAGCATTTCTACAATTGATGGTAACCACATGAATGAAGCAAGTAATCCAGAAATAATACTTGCAAGTACAAATCTTAATGATATATTTAATATTTCTTTACGATCATCAAATGTATACTTAGTAACTACTAAGTAAATAAAATATAATACACAGAATATACAAGTAATATATCCTAAATAAAAGTTAAAGAATACAGTAATAAATAAAGTTATCATATAAAACTTTAAATTATTTTCATTAACTAACTTTTCTATACCTAATACAACAAGTGGCGCCATATATATAACATCCTGCCACATTATACAGAAATAACTTGCTACTACAAAAGCCATTAATGGATAACATAAACTTAATCCTAAATTAATTAATTTAGATTTTTTGTTCTTATAAGTAAGTAATATATTCATAGTAAGTCCAGCAAGACCAATTTTTAATAGAATAAATATATAAGCTGCCATCATAATATTTTTAATCTTAAAAAATATCAATAATAAATTAAACGGACTAACCATATAGTAAGCAAAAGTAGAAAACATACTTCCACCTACACCCTTTACAATAGAATATATTAAATTATTTTCTCCTAGAATAACACTTCTAATATAAATTAACATATCCATATATTGTGCTTGCATATCACCAAAAGCAATTTGTTCATAATCTAGCCAAACACCTTTTACACATAACACAATAAACATTATTATTATAGGAATAATAAATGATAAGAAATAAAAAGTCTTTTTATATTTATTTTCTTCACTTATTCTTTTTTCTACAATATACTTATTCTTGGTTTTTTCTTTTCTTAATATCTTTAATTGTTCAAGATACTCAAAAACAACCTTTCTATTCATTTTAGTCTTACCAGAGTATCTTTCATTAAATCTATATGGAATCTCAACTATTTTATTAAACTTACTTTTAGAAAGTACTTCTAACATAATTTTCCATCCAATAGGATTTAATTTTTTAGACTTATCTAAATTAGATTTTCTAAAACAGAATAATCCACTAGTTATATCAGTAACTTTTCTTAAATGAAATATACTAAGCCTACCTAAACTCCTCGCAACAAAAGATACAAATTTACGATATATATTTAAGCCTCCATCACTTCCTCCAGGAATAAATCTAGAAGGAATACAAAAGTCTGCTCCAGACTTAACTTCTTGATACATATCTTTTAGTAAGTATGGTGGATGTTGTAAGTCAGCATCCATAACTGAAATAATATCAGCTTTAGCCATATTTATACCTGTAATTACTGCAGAAGATAATCCTTTTTCTTTAGTTCTATGTTTTAATACAATATGACTATCTTTTTTAGCAAGCTTTTCAATTACTTTATCAGTACCATCATTACTATCATCTACAAAGATAATTTCATAATTTATACCATCAAGATATTTTTCTAATTCTTTAACTAAAATATTTATATTATCTTTTTCATTATATGTTGGAATTATTATAGAATACTCTTTCATGAAACCACCCTAACTATTTTATATCAAATTCTAATCTGTATGGATTATTATAATTATCACCAAGATCAATAGTAACTTTATCATCTTCCATAACATCAGATAAATTCACTTCAATAACTGGTCCTGGATTTCTAGCTAAATCATTATATAAAAACACATCCATAATCTTTTCATCTAATTTAGTCTTACTAGAACTAATATTAAATATTAATGTTTTATTATCTTCAATATGTATATCAGATAATACTACATCATTAATCTTTAAATCATTAACTGCCCTAGAATCAACTAAATCAACCATTTTCTTATTTAATTCAATTATTTCTTTATCAAAATAATTCTTAGAATCAATAAAATTATATAAAAGTACCCCAATAGTACCAATAAATAATAAACTAACTAATATTATAATTTTTTTCATAACCTCACCACTAATATTAATTATACTAAAAAAAAGAAATAGGTTCAACTATTTCCTGTGGACTTTTGTTTACCAAACTCATATAGAACTCTCTTTATATTAATAACTTCATAAATTAAATTTTCAATATTAATCTTCTCTTCTAATTTTATTTCACTAATTCATATTTTTTTCCTAACAATACTATTCGAAGAAAGAAACAAAAGTTGATCACTTTTTACAAAAATAATTAAAAACTGTTGCAAAACAAAAAGAGCAAAGATAAACCTTGCTCTAATAAATATACATTCTACTCTACTTTATAACTTGTTGAAAGGTATGCTCTTCCATTTTCACTACTATTCTTATGGCTTGCTGTATATGTCGTATACGCATTAACCATTGTAGAGCCAGTTGATTTTTTACAAGCTGCAGTCTTTTTACTAGCAGTTATTATACTTGTTCGAACAGTTATCTGAGACTTATAATACACAGTTGTTCCGCCATACCAACACCAGCCGCTTGCCTTCATTGTAATAATCGCTGTCTTTGAATTTCTAGAACTATTAGAAATCGACGTATAACCATCCCTAAAAACTCCATAACCATTATAAACAGAAATATAGCGGATAGTTTGATTATTGGTCCATGTACCTGTAGAACTGTATGTATAAGCACTCCAAGTTGCTGCAGTATAGAAGCAGTCACTACCTCTTTGAGTTTTTGTACTATAAGCACCTATAATTTATTTTTTAGATTTTAATTCATAATCTTTAATAAAAGTCTCAACAGATTTAATATCATGAATATTAATTACATTTGAATATAATCTACCATCTCTTATATAAATAACACCAGGATATCCAAAATCACTTGGATTAATTTCAATTGATTCTAGCATTTTCTTATATTCACTTTCACTATAATTTTCTACATCATAATCAATATATTCTATACCTTGTTTACTTAAATAATCTTTAACTTCTTTACACTTTTTACATTTCTTAGTATCACTACTTCCTACAAAAATAACCTTAGTTTCTTTTTTCTTTAAAATGTCTGAAATATCTGTCTTTGCTTTAGCAGCATCTTTCTTTTTCTCTACTCCTCCAATAGCAGTCTTAAATATCATCAATAATAATAGTATTGCTACTACAAGTAAAACTATCTTTCTATTTCTTTTTAATGACTTTATAATCTTATCCATTTCCAACTCTCCTTTATTTTCTATTATATCCTAGTTATATCATAAATATAAAAAAAAATAAATACTATAATATTTATTTTTTTAAAAATTCTTCTATTATCTTTATTGTTTCATCAAAATTATTGAAATTAACATTAAACCAATTAACATCCATTTGGTGATTAAAGAAAGTATACTGTCTTTTCGCATATCTCCTAGAATTTTGTTTTATTTCATTGATAACTGTATATAAATCTTTTTTATTATAAAAATAATCATAAAATTCCTTATATCCAATCGCAGTATTTAATACTCTAGATTTATTATAATAATCTTTTAGTGATTCTACTTCTTCAAGTAACCCTTCTTCCATCATTTTATCTACTCTTAAATTAATTCTTTCATATAATATATCTCTTTCTGTAGTTAAACCTATTGTTTTTATATTATATAGTAACTTACTCTTATTTTTGCCTAATTCTTCATTATTATCTATTTTATTTAATGTTCTTACTAATCGTACTCTATTATTAGGATGTATATCTATATTACTATCATAATCTTTTATTTTATTATAAATTTCTTCATTACTTAATTCATCATAATTATTATAAGTTGTTCCATCATTAAATTCATAGTCATATAAGGCTGCTTTTAAATATAGCCCAGAACCACCTACTATAATAATATTTTTATTTCTAGATCTTATGTCTCTAATTATATTTCGTACATCTTTTTGATAATCATATATACTATAATCCTCATAAATTTCCTTTATATCTATTAGATGATGAATTATTCCCTCTTGTTCTTCTATAGTTGGTTTAGCACTACCTATATTTAAATTTTTATAGATACTTACAGAATCGCCATTTATTATTTCTGCATCATATAGTTTAGCCAGTTCTATAGAAAGTTTTGTTTTACCAACACCTGTTGGTCCTACGATTACTATGATATCACTATTTTTTTTAGACATACTAACGCCTCCTAATTTGCCTTATTATACCATGTATAATATATTAGGTAAATAAAAAACTTCCAATGGAAGTTTATATTTTGCTATGATACTTGATTTACTAAAACATTATAACTATAGGATTTTCCAACCCATTCACTAGCAGGAACTTTATCATCGACCCAAATACGTAATTCATATTTTTTTATTGTTTTAGGATTAATTTCTTCTTTCGTAATAATATTATCTTTAATATCAATTAGATTTCCTTCCTTTATTACAGTATCACCTGATTTTAATTGATATTTTAAAACTTCCCTACCTAAATGTTCTTTACCATCATCAGAAACAAAATCCTCATATACTATATTATAACTTTCTTTAGTATTACCATTATTCTCAATTTTAAATTTATATGGTGTAATACTACCACTTGATTTATCATCAACTGGTGTTTGTTCTGTTAAATTTAATTGTTGATCACCACTTCTAACCGTTTTTAATTCATTTTTTTCAACATCAGGTCTACGCTTATCAAAAAAATTCTTACTACGTATTGCAATCAAAGTTATTGATAATACTAAAATTATTCCTATTACTACTACGACACTCGCTCTTTTAATTTTCACCTATACCATCTCCTATGATAAAATAATACCACTCATTTTATAAAAAAACAATGAATATTTTTATTCATTGTAATCTCTTTTAAATAATTTATCTATCTCATCTTTTGTATAAGTAATAATAGTTGGTCTACCATGAGGACAAGTAAATGGATTATCACAAAAACCTACATTATCTACAATCCACTGCATATCCTCCTTAGATAAATATTCGTGAGCTTTAACAGAGTTATGACAAGCTAAAGACATAACTGCTGTATCTATAAATTTTTCTTTAGAAAACTCTCCTTTTGAGGATACTAATTCTAAAATATTAGTTATTTCTCTTTCCGCATTTTCTTTTTTTATCCAATCAGGATGAGATCTAACTACAAAAGATAAATCTCCAAATTCTTCTATATCTATTCCTAATTCTTTTATAACATCCAATCTTGTTTTCAATCTTATTACTTCATCTTTCTTTAAATCTATTCTAATTGGTGTTAATAAATTTACTATATTATATTTTTCATCTTCTAATTCTTTTAAAAACTTCTCATAGTTAATTCTTTCAGCAGCAGCATGTTGATCTACTAAAAACATTCCATCTTCATTAGAACATATAATATAAGTCATAAAAATATTTCCTATAACATCCATATGTTTAATTTTATTTACTTTTGTATCTTCATCTGCTTTTTCATATTCTATATTAGTATCATTAACATCAAAATCTAAAGTAACTTCTTCATACTTAATTTCTTTATTAATATTCTTTTTAGAAACATCTTCTTCCTTATGAGATATTTGACTATACACTTCATTAAAACTTGAAACATTTCTAACAGAAGTATCTGGTATTAAAGATATTGTTTTTAATCTATCATTAATATTTTCTCTTATTAGATCTTCTAAAGTATCAAATTTAGAAAATTTTATATCCATCTTAGTTGGATGAATATTAATATCTACAAGTATTGGATCAACAGATATATTAAGTACAATTACAGGATATCTTCCTTTATGTACATAAGTATGATAACAATCTATAATACATTTATTTATATCATTATTCTTAATAACTCTTCCATTTACTAAAGTAGTAATGCTACTTCTATTACTTTTAGTTACTTCAGGATATGAAATATATCCACTTATATAATAATCATCATTTTCCCCTTCAATGGGAATCATTTTTTTAGTAATATCGGCACCATATATATCATAA
>CACZTK010000089.1 GCA_902784095.1 uncultured Erysipelotrichaceae bacterium
TATTCAGTTGTTTTTTCCTCTGTATCACAAGCAGTTGTTGCATTACATTTAGAAAGTGCTGCTTGAATTGAGTTTAAATCTAATATTAAATTATCTGAATATTCACTACTAGTATATGCTATGTTTTCTGATGAAAGATCACCATCTTCATCATTATCATCTTTTTTCTGATGACAACCCGTGAAACTACATTTTTCATGGCAAACAAATCTTTCACTATAATTTTGTTTAAATCCTTCTTTATTAATTACATATTTATACCATTTACCATTGCTCTTATATCTTCCTATTAAGTCTTTTAACAATTCTTTTGTTGCTTGTGTATCTCTAAGATAGAATGGAGAAGCACGACCAATTTGCTCAGGAATTGAAGTTCCCTTAGTACCTACTGGTGATTTAACTATACCACTTGTGTCTTCTCTTAGATAACTCCACCATTGAAGGTTTCCTCCACCACGTTTAGTTGCTACCTCACAACCTGAATAAATACACCAATATGTACCTTTTGGATATAATGATTTTGCTTCAAAGAAATATTCAGCACATTTATCTATATTTTCTTCTATTTTAGATGTTGTTTTACAATCTGATATAACTTCATTACTATTATAATATTTTTTAAGTTTAGCTTCAGAATATACTTGATTTTCAAGTTTTTCTATTCTAGGATTATTAATATTAAATGAATTATTAACTAGATTACTTACTTTATATTCTTTTTTACTACTTGATGTTTTCTTTGTAACTTTATTTGTTTTTTTCTTACCCTTATAAACTTTATTATAACAAGAATTAATGCATGTTTGAGTGTATTTTCCTCCATCACATTCATTTATACAACTATCAAAATCCTCATTAGGTCCTGCTTGTGTATGTTCATCATCATTTTCACATATTGCTACTGGTGCACAAGTATCTGGTTTTTTTAATTCTTTCCAATAATCCTTAACTTCTATTCCACACTCAGATTCACTTTTAACTGTCACTTTATATGAAAAACATAAACCTGCTTTTACAGTTTTTGGAACATCATATCTTACAGTAAGATGTTCATAACATTTAGTTGAACAAACATCAATTGATCTAGTTTTTCTTCCTAAACCAGCATTAGTTTTTGTAATACTTGCTTTTTCTGTCTTTACACCTGTTACATATAAATAGTCTTCTTCTAATGATTTTCCACCACTGCTAACAATACTATTTTTATCATATCTACATTGTAAAGAAGTAGTTAAATCCTTATCATTTCCTTTTATAATATGTCCTGCAGAACTTAAACCTAAATCTTTATATTTAACTTTAATCCACTGTTCCCACTCTTTAGCAATATTATTTATAGTTTCAAGGTCTTTTATAGTTCCATCAGTTTTTAATTCATTAATTCTATTATTATAATAAAATACCTTTAATAAACCATTTGATAAATCTGCTATATTCTTTTCAGTTAGATTAAAATCAACTGAGTTTTCATCACAATAACTTAATAATTTAGTATAATAATAATTTTTCCAAGTTTCTTCTTGACCTTCTTTAATACTATATAATTTTTTATCTGATACAGAACCATTATAAATACCTTTTCTAGCATTTTCACAAGCAGTACTTGATTTTTTTATATTTGGAACTTTACCTGTATCATAAGGATTTTCAACAAATAATGAAAGAGCATTTCCCTTAAGAATAGGCTCCTCAGCTGTAGATTTTTTTGCATCAAGTTTACCTTTTGGACAATAAATCATAAGTTCATACCAAGAAGTACAATTTCCATCCTTATCTTTCGTTGCACAATCTCCACTATATACTAAATTAGACTTCTTTTTTGAATTATTCAAGTATACAACTAAAGCTTCTTCTCCTGCAGGTAGATTCCAGCTCCATGATTTAGTTTTACCTTTCATAGTTTTCTTTTTAACAGCAATTGAATCATCTTCATCAGTTTCATCACCATCATCTGCATCATCTGCATCATCATTATACTTTTTTATTTCATCAGGTGATAAATTTTTTAAATCATCTAGTGAACCAACAGGTCCATGATAAATGATAACTTTATAACTTTTTCCAGTATCATTAGTGAAAGTTATTGTTCTAGGTGAAACCTTATTTGTATATACCCCATTTTCATAATTTGCCCTTCTTTTATACTTACTAACAGATATTTTCATTTTCAAATACTGATTCATACATGCACTAGCTGCTCCAGATTCAGAATATTGTGGATCCTTAGAATTTCTGGTACCACTGACTTCTACATCGCCTTTTTTCTTTTCAGTAATAGCGAAACCATCATAAGGAACTAATAATAACCCTATAATTAATAAAAATATAAATACTTTTTTCTTCTTCATTTTATCAACTCCTAAAATCATATACTTCTATTTAGTTGATAGTGTATATTGATTATTATTTAATCCCTTTCCACTCTCTACTCTAACATCTTTATTTAGATATGCCACAACTCTTATACCAAACTTATCATTTGAATCACGCTTTGCGCATTTAATATTTCCTAAATAATACATATAACAATATTTATCATTTGTATACTCTTTATACCAATAATAATCTTCACTGTAACTTGTACTAAGTAAATCATATAAACTTGGTAAATTAATTTTTAATTTATAAGCATTAGTTTTACCCTTTCCTTTATATGTAATATTACCTGAGTACTTAGGATAATCTATTTTTTTATTTACAAAATAATTTGTTTTAGTATACTTACTAACAGAGTTTGCTAAAGAATATCCAATATTATTTTTCTTAGATGCATTAAAGTTTATAGAATTCTTATCTGTGAATTGAAAATATATATTACCTTCTTCATTTTGAACTACTCCATCCATAATAATCTTAGTTGTCTCATCATCTTCTTTTCCTATTACTCTCCAAGTATACCCTGAATAAGTAATATATTCACCTAATTTTGCTTCTGTTAATTTACTTCCTGGTTTTAAATGCTTAGTATTACCTTTAAATCTATATGGACTAGTAGGACTACCATTACCAGATACAATAGTTGCATCTTCTAAAATATTTAATACAGGAGCAATTACTATATTATCATCAATAGAATTTTCTATATATTCTCTATTAAATGATAAATAACTAGTCTTAGAATCTTTTAAATTACTAACTAATGTATTACTATTTAAATAAGTAACTCCTTGATTATCCATAGAATTATTAATATCAATTATAGATAATAATCCAATAGGATATTTCTTTGTATAACTACTACATTTTGCATATTTCTTAGGATCACTTACTTTGTCGATACACCATTTGCTATTCTTAACAATATATTCTTTTGCACTATCTGATAGGCTATTATAAAATTTGTTATTAAGATATTCAAAAGCGTCATTATAATTAATTGCGCTTATAGATTTATCAGTAACTATTTTTACAGTCTTATCAGGATTAATTCCAACTATTCTAAATAAGATTCCATCTAACATTATATAGTTATTATATTGTGCACCAATATATGTATTTTTAGCCTTAGTTTGACTACTTACTATATGATTTAATGTTTCAATTACTTTAATAGTTCTTTTAACTATAGAGGTATTGCTATAACTATCTCTTATTTTATAAGTAACCTCATAAGAACCTACTTTTGATGTTTTAACTTTAGATGAATCAATCTCTACTTTTTTTATATCAAGGCTACCATCTGTATCGTCAACTACACTAGCTACACCTAACTCTTTATATTTTTCATTTCTATATAAAGTTATTTCTTCTTTACCATTTAATTTTATAACAGGACCACTATGATCTACTTTAGATTTCCATCTTCCACATTCTAAATAAGTTTCATAATTATATTCATTATTCTTTTTATTAACTCTAACAAAACTATTTTCTAAACTACATCCACTATCAGTATAAATTCTTTTATAATCAGAATCTACAAACTCTTTATCATATAATTCTTTTAGATAAACTTTAACTATCCTATTACCTGTAGGTAACTTAGTATTATTAACTTCATAATATCTTTGTCCATAATCTAATAATTTTTTTTCTAATTTTCTAAAATTTAAGAAGGGTTTAATAAACAAAAAGAAAACTAATAATAGAACAACTATTAGTCCTATAATTAATTTAACTTTAAAACTTATTTTTTCTTTCATCAAATATCACCTACTTAATTCTATAAATATATCTTCTATTTCTTACTGTAAATATAAGTTCAACACTACTCATTTGTTCTAAATTAGCTGGTACTTTTATATAAAGAAATTTACCTAAGTAATCTTTATTACTAGCAGCATCCTCTATTTTTATCTCTTTAGCAAATCCTTCACTATCTATATATTTAATTTTACCATATTCCTTAGAAAAATCAATAAGTTCAGTACCTTCATAATCAAGTGAAGAGAATTCAACATACATAATTTTGTAGTTTTTACTAACAGAAATATTTCTAGCTGTAATAGAACATCTTCCATCACTTCCACATACTTCAACATTATAACTGGCAATATCAACTAAACTCATTTTTTCAAAAGTAAACGAAGTATCTTCACCAATAGCATTATTAACAACTATTTCTTTTCCTATACTTTTAGTTGAAACATCTTCTATTTTAGATACATCATTTAATTTTAATTTTATTTTTCTTAGATATGAAGTTCTTCCTCTATACTCTTGATAATACAAGATAAATTTCTTATAATTTAAATCTTTATCAACCTTAAATATTAAAGCAAAATTCCTTTTTCCACCATGTTTAATTTTTCCTATTGGATATTCTTCCCCAATATCTTTAAACATACTACTATAGCTATTTCCTTGGAATGTATAATTTTTAGCACCATTTACAATATGAAAATCATTTCCATCAAAAACACGGCTTGCCCCATTATTAACTACTGTAACATTTAGTATTACAAAAGCACTATTTTTTTCAATTACTCTTCCTGCCTTATCCCTATTTGTATAAAAACTCTTATTAATAGTTAAATCATATCCATTTATACTAACTGTTTTATTCTCTTTAACAGTCTTATGAGTAACTCCAAAATAATAATAAATTCTATACAATGAAATAACTGCTACTACAGTGAAAATAATATTACAAAGAAACTTATGTTCCTCATAAATATAAATTAAATTTCTTTTAAATCTTTTAATATTTCTTTTTAAAGCATATTTATCGAAGTTTACACTTACTTCAAATTCTTCTCTATCATCTTGATCTAAGTCTAGTACTTCTTCATCTGCTGCAAAGTTAAAGTTTTTTATATCAAGTCCTAAAACTCTAACAATTAAAATAATAAATACTGCATACTGTGGAAATAAGAATATAGAAACAAAATTATTTATTGCTCTAACTGTTGTTGTTGCAAATCCACCATTATAACTATTATAAAATCCTGATGTGTAAAGAAATGTTACTAATAATCCTAAATAAGTAAATATAGGTACTAGATATAATTTCCAAGGTTTATTTTTTCTCTTTAGAATTATTAATAATATTAAAAATGAAACTATTACTGCAGACAAAGCAAGATATAAAAGAGGACTTAAATACTTTGAAATTGGTTCAAAGAATGAATCATAACTTTGATATGTTAAAAAATCATTATTAAAACTTCGTAATTGTAATGTTCTAGAATAAATAAATGCACACAATAAGATTAATACTAAATGTATTTTTTTAAAGCTTTTAATAAAGAAAGCATATGGTTTACGAAATACCATGTAATCACCCCTCCTATTCTATAAACAATTATACAATATAACAAAAAAAAGAACAATATATTATTGTTCTAAATAATCTGCTCCTTTATGAGGTTCATATCTTAATAAATCATTATAATCCTGTTGACGTAACGCTTCATATATTACTATTGCGCAACTATTAGAAAGATTAAGTGCGCGTACATTTTCACTCATTGGAATTCTCATACAATGTTCTAAATCATTTTGTAATATTTCTTTTGGTATACCTGTTGATTCTTTACCAAAAATAAAGTATAAATTTTCATTATCTTTATTCTCATAATTAAAGCTTGTATGAGGTTTCTTACCATATCTAGTAAAATAATAATATATTCCTTTATTCTTAGATTTAAAATCTTCAAAATTCTCATATACTTCATAATCTAATTTATCAATGTAATTAACTCCACTTCTTTTTAAATGACTATCATCAAGTACAAACCCAAGTGGTTTAATTAAATGAAGTTTAGTATTAGTCGCAACACATGTTCTCATAATATTGCCTGTATTTTGCGGTATTTCTGGTTCGTATAAAACAATATTATTCATTCTAATTACTTCCTATCTTATTTCTTTTAATAAACTGTTTAACATCTGTAATTGTAAGCTTTTCACTTGTTGTTTCTTGTATAATATCTGATATTTGTCCATCTTCAAAATATATTAAAGCTGGATATTTACTTAAAGCACTTTTCTTATATGGATGATTTAGATTGAATCTATCAATAAAGTTTTTACTATCTTCATCAGATAACTTTACATAAGCAATATATTCTTTAAGTGATTTTTGATCAACTATTTTTTTAAAACTCTTTTCAAAATTACGACAATTTACATCACTCGCAGTACATATATAAATTGTAGTAGTAGGATTATCACTAATATAATGTTCCATTTCTTCTTCTGTTATTTCTACTAAAGAATCCTTTATAACTGGAATATTATTTTGATAATCAGAATAAACGCTATACCATCTATAAATATAATATGTTAATAAAAAAGTTAATAAAAATAGTATCACCAAAATAACATAATTCTTTGTTGGTATCTTTTTATCTACTTTTTTCATACTATCACTCTCCTATAATTATTTTATCACAATTTATGTAAATTAGAAATCAAAAATAACTATTTAACACTCATTTACAATTTTTTCAATGGTTGAAATATCTTCATCATAAAAGTCAAATCTTTTATAATAATTAAAATTAAAACTAGTATCTAATTTTTTATTTTCATAATTCAAAATAACAGTATTATCATAATCTAAATAACAATCAAAATATCTATCATTCCTATCTTTCAATTTATACGTATATAGTTTATCATCTATATTTAAAATATTTCCCTTAATATACATATTTTCAACTTTTCCATATACTAGTATTTCTGGAGTAAATGAAAAACTAAAATTATCATAAAAACTTTTCATTAAATAGCTTATTTCTTCTTCATTTAACTCTACTGATAATGAAAAATTATTTAAACCATTCTTTAATAAATAATATGCAGTATATGAATTATATATATTCAAAAAATAGTTACCTACTAATTGATTATTAGAAAAATCTCTATATTCACTTATTAATTTTTTAGAAATACTATTATTAATAATAAAGCTATTTCTATGTTCCTTATAATATATATTATTGTTTTCTTTATATTTATTATACATTTCTATATTAGAAACATATATCCTAGAAAAGTTTAATTCCAAACATTTTAATAATTGCTCTTCATTAGTAATTGAACAAACTAAAGAATTAGTATTTAAAGTATTAGTATTTAATCTATCAAAAGTAACATTATTTTTATGATAATTAATCTTTATATTTTCTCTTTTTACTTTTAACTCATCACATATATTTCTTCTTAATTCATTTAATTCTTTTATTGATATAAATATATTATCATCTATATCTAAATCTATATTATTTAAAATAAATGGACTATTACCTAATTTAGATAATTGACTAATAATTTTTTCTTTACTAATTGCAGATGTCTTAGCTTCTTCTACTATATTAGACTCTTTTTCTATTTCAAAATTATTATCAGAAACAATAAGTTTTAATTTAGATCCTATTTTTCCTATTAATCTCATATTAATAGGAATTTTCTTTTCTTCATATTTTTCTAAAGAATCATTTAATTTCTTATCAAGTGTTTTATATACATTATCATAAGTAGTAAGATTAATCTTATTATCAACATATACATAAGAATTACTACTATTAATTAGTCTATCCTTATTATCATATAAAAAGTTACATATCAAACCTTTACCACTTTCTATAAATCTTATTCCATCTTCTTGATTTAATTCTCTATCTAGTTTAATTTTTATTTTTTTCTTAGTAATCTCTACTACTTTTCCAATTCTTAATCCAATATGATTTGGAGTATTAATATTCATTATATTAGAATTATTAAATAAATGACCATCAGTAAACTTTCTATTATATAGAGTTTTTAATTTATCATTTTCTAAATCTAAATCTATTTCTTTTTTATCAATTAAATTTCTGTAAAGCCTTGTTACAAAACCAACATACAATGGACTTTTCATTCTTCCTTCTATTTTTAAACTATCAATATTACTATTAAGCAGCTCATCAATGTGATAGGTACTATTAAACTCTTTAGTACTCAATAAGTATTTATTTTTCTCTAATAAATCATCATTCTTATATAAACTATATGGTAATCTACAACTTCCTGTACATTCTCCTCTATTACCACTTCTACCACCCATCATTGAACTCATTAGACAGTTTCCTGAGTATGAAATACATAAAGCTCCATGAACAAATACTTCTAATTCAATATCTACATCTATTTGTTTTATCTCTTCAAGAGATAATTCACGAGATACAACTACCCTTTTTACACCTAATTTATGAAATAGTTTAATTGTTTCAATACTAGAATTATTTGCTTGAGTTGATGCATGTATTTCTAAATTAGGAAACATCTCTCTAACCAAACATATCATTCCAAAATCTTGCATTATAATAGCATCTACTCCAGCTTTGTGTAAGAAAGATACTTGTTCTATAAAATCAGATACTTCCCTATCTTTTACTAAAGTATTCATAGTAATATAAATTCTAACTCCATATAAATGGCAAAATTTGATAGCATTAATAATTTCTTCACTATCAAAGTTTTTAGCATAACTTCTTGCCCCAAAATTCTTTAAACCTAAGTAAACTGCATCTGCACCATTATGAACTGCTTGATACAAACATTCCATATTTCCTACAGGTGAAAGTAATTCAACTTTTTTCATAATTCACCTCTTTTATAATTCTATCTTTGTCTAATCATTTCTTTTTTAGATAATGTCCAACTATAATTACTATTTACTAAACTAGAATGACAATAGTCACAAATACTAGAATTACTCTTTTCTACTTTAGCACCACAATTTGGACAAATATTTTCTTTTTCATTTGTACTTATAAAAGTCAATCTATAAGTATAATCATTATTTCTATTTTTATAACCTTTGATAACATTATTATCCTTATCAACTAAATAATCTTTACACTTAACATTTAATAATACAGAAACTATTTTTTTATCTTTTTCTATTTTTATATCTAATATAGAAGCATAAATATATTCAATATCTTCCATTACATTAGTTTGGCTTTTTATCTTTAAGGTTTCAACTTGAGCCCTATACATATTATACATCTCATCAGTAAGTACATTTCTAACACTATCTATATCCTTATTCATCCATGCAATTTGAACATCTTTATATATTTTAAATACATCTTTATAGAATTTATATTTATCAAAATCTTCTCCCAAATACTTTTTAATATCTTCAGAACTCATATCTTTAAAAATACTTGTATTGTTTTCGGTATTTTTAGGTACCTTTTCTGATCCTGTAAAAAGCCATATACCAATAAACAAGAAAACTAAAGAAAACTCTGCCTCTGGAAAACTTAAAAATGATATTAATAAATATATAATTGACTCTATTACTATTATACCAATACGGTTATTACTATTCATTTTCTTTTCAAGAATACTAGTATTAATTACCATTACTATAATAAAGTAAAGCGCTGAAAAAACGAATAATGCCGCTCCAGACCAATCACTATCTCCGCTTGAATATGATCCATATGAACTACTTGAACTTCCATAATCCCAAGAACTTCCTGAGTCCCAAGAAGAACTCCCTGAATCCCAAGAAGAACTACCTGAATCCCAACTAGAATCAAAACCTGAATCAGCATGTAGTTGAGGTACAAATGAAAAGACAGAAAAAACTAATACTAAACAGATAACTAATCTTTTTATATTTTTCATAATACCTCCCACTTAACTAAAACAAAATCGTGATTTTCTAAATCATAAATACTGCCACAATATGGACATTTTCCATTTCTATTTACATCAATATTACCACCACAACTAGGACAATGCCTTGCAATAGTATTAACTGCATTAACCTTTTTTACAAAAGTTAATATATTTGTTTTTTCTATCCTATTATTACTATCACCTGATATAACTTTTCCACTACTATCAATAATATAATTTACACTTCTTGACACTAATTTTACATCAATAATTATATTATTATCCTCAACTTTTTTATTTATAATCTCTGTAGACTTTACATTCATCTCATCAAACATTTCAGTATTATTACCAAGTTTTTCTAGTTTTACTTTTAATAGATTATAGATATCATCACCTACAAAATGATCTATATTATCTATTTCTTTCTTCATATAAGCTAAATTAACTTGTACAAACAAATTATCAACATAACTTATGAAATTATAATCACTATAATTATTATCATAATTACTAATATCCACATTAATCACCTAGTCTTATGGTAACATATCTTAAAATATAAATCTACTTATATTCATATATTTTAATATGGATAATGACAATGACAAAATAATCAAAAGACTAAATTTTGAAAACTTAATATGGATATGTTTTATTATTATATCAGCATTAGATATCTATGGAGATGAATTAATAAAGAAAAGTATAAAAAGTAATGATAAAGAAGCAAGAAAAAAAGCAAATAAACTATTCCTAGGTATTACATTATTTTCAATTTTAATATATATTTACTTTCTAACAAGAAACTATAATGACTGTAAAAAATATAAAAATGATAGTTATGATGTTAGATTAATTGGTAGTATCTTTATCTTAACTGGTACAATATGTTTTTTATATTTTCAACTAACTACTATCTATCAAAATGATTCTCCTTCTAATGTTTAAAAAAATGAATATAATTTATTATGAATGAAAGTATAAAAAGAATTAAGCAAATAGAAATAGAGAATATTATATGGTTAATATATATATTTATAATTGGACTATGTTTATATGCTAATTCTTTTGAAAAAAACTATTTTGAAACAGGTAATAAGAATTCAAAAGAAACTTATAGAAAACTAACTATTACTATTTTTACTATTGCTATTATAGTATACATATATTTTTTTATCGATAGTTATGATGATTTAAAGAATATAAATCAATATACTAGTCAAAGAACTAGGAAATTAAATAATCTGAGTTTTATAGGAACTACTTTTATATTATTAAGTGGAATAATATTCTTGTATATAGCGATAGTTGATAAAGATTTAGATATAGAACTTGCATTCAATTAAAAAAAATGAATTATAAATCCATTTTTCACTCTAAGAATTTTTTTCTAGTAATAAAATTAAATACCATTACTATTGCTGTTGCAACTATTTTTACAATTAAATAATTGATATGCATTAAATCTGTCCCTATCCACATAATTAGTTCAGTAAGACCTAACCCAATAACACTAAAAACTATAAATAGTATAAAGTTTTTTCTTTTATCTTTGTTCTTATCTACATCAAATACCCAAGCTATACTCAATATATAATTGACTACAACTGATACTGTAAATGCAATTGCAGCACTCAGTAAAACATTTATATTAAATACTTCTTTACAAATAATTAATACTGCATAATCAATTACAAAAGCAAGTCCTCCTACTACTCCAAATCTAAGAATTTGAATTAATAATTTTTCCTTTTCTTTATTAATTTTTATTGGTAATTTTCTAATAATTTTTAAAAATAATTTTTCCATACTATTCTCCTTTTATTAAAATAAACTTATGATTTTTTTTATCTATTTTATATATATTGTTTTCTTCTGGTCTTTCATCAAACATAAAGTCATATAATTCAGGAAATATAGGATCTATATTTGATATGAATAAATAGTCGTATTCAAATAAATAATCTTCAATATCATAATAAAAATTTTTATAATTATTACCATGTATTGGAAATAAATAATACTTAGGATTAGTAACCTGACTATCTAAATAAAAATTAATCCCATATTGATATTCACCAACAGTATTTTGTGCTATTACAAATACTTTCGAATTCTTCTTAGTATACTTTTTTATTTTTTCTGCTTTCATCTCAAATATATGTTTAGAATTCTTTTTGACTTTTGGAATCATCTTTGTTAATTGTGCAGTATCTTGTATATATATCATTATAATTAATATAATTAATATTTTCTTTATAGATATTTTGTTAATTAAAATCATATAAAGTGATGATACACAAATTAAAACAAAACTTGGCATATATCTATTAAATGATGCTATCCCAACACCTTCATCAGGACCAAAAGATGTTGTATATAAAGCTAACATTACAAAATAATAACCAATAAAACCTAAAGTATAGGTAATTCCAAGTAAAATTCTTTCTTTACGATTATACTCTTTTCTACAAATTAGATATAATAACACTAAAACTATCACTAGCCAAGTAATATAGTTTATTTTTAAATATGATGTAACTAAACTATAATTATTAACAGCGTTAACATAGTTGGTAGCAGCCTGTTTTTGCCATTTTTTTGTTCTTTTACCAACAACATCACTAATAACAAATTGCTTATCTATATTCAATGTAGAAACATATCTATTCCATCCAATAAAGAAAACAAGAGGAATAATAGTTATTAATGCTATTACAATGATTGATTTCTTTTTATCATTCTTCATCAATAATACTTTTCCACCATAAATAAACATAACCATTAAACAAAAAGGAAGTCCTATTTGTTTTGAAAGCATTAAGAAAGACAAAACAATTAATATATTTATGATATTAAACTTATCAAACATATCTTTTTCCATGAAAATAAATGATAATAAATATGCAGTTAATAAAGAAACTGTATAATCAATATAAATAGTATTTATAACATCATGTTGATCAAATAATAGAATAATTAAAAATAAAACAACTAAACATATAGTAGATTTTATAACTGTGTTTTTTTTATTATTAGCATCTTCTAAAAAAGGTATAATCAAAGAAAAATTGAATAAACGTAATGCTTTAATCAAAATTTCACCTTTAAATGAAAATGTAAGTTTTGCGTAAAACAATTCATAAATTGGTATAATCGGTGGATAATCTTTATGTACTAATAAAGTGGAATGCTTAGTAGAATAAAACTTGTCTAATCTAAACATTTCTTTAACCATTACTCCCCAATGAGAATACTCATCCCATTTCATCAATTGACGATTTAAATCAAAGAAAAATAAAATGAAATAGAATAAAATAAAAATATAAAACCCATTACTAAAAAAATTCTTTTTAAAATCTTCAATATTATTTTTATTTTTTATTAACAAAAATACTAAAAGTGGTAATAGTAATATATTAATAATATATCCTACTATAAATGTTTTAAAAAAAACTTGACTTAAAAAAACTATAAAAGAAGTAGCCATTAAAGTCATTGGTAAACACTTACCAAATGACTTTTTAAATAATAAAACAGAAACTCCATTAGTACATATAAAATATACTAGTGGAATAATAAAATCAATAATATAACTCATTTTCTTCTACTGTTAATTAAAACAAGTTCAAATAATTGTCTATGTTTTTTTACTACTACTTCTAATATAATACCACACACCAACATCAAAATAGCAATAATCAACATGAATCCAGAAAACACTAATGTTGGTATTCTTGGCACTAAGCCTGTTTTAAAATATTCAACAAATACCGGAACCCCAAATATTAAAGAAATAATTAAGAATAATAAACTTATTAAACTAAAGAAAATAGTTGGTTTATACTCTTTAAATAATCTTGCGATTGTTTTCAAAACTTTAAACCCATCACTAAATGTATTCAATTTAGAAACACTTCCTGCAGGTCTATCACGATAATCTACTGGAATTTCTTTTAAAAGTAGATTTTTATCAAGTGAATGAATTGTCATTTCTGTTTCTATTTCAAATCCTTTTGATAATACTGGAAAAGTTTTAACAAATTCATAACTAAATGCACGATATCCAGTCATGATATCTCTTACATTACTTTTAAATAATGAATTGATTAATCCTCTTACTAAAACATTACCAAAATTATGGAATGGTCTTTTATTTTCCTCAAAATATGTAGATGATAATCTATCACCTATAACCATATCTGCTTTTCCTTCTAAAATATAAGTACACATTTCACGAGCATTATCTGCTGGATATGTATCATCTCCATCAATCATTAAATAACAATCAGCGTCAATATCTTTAAACATTGATCTAATAACATTACCTTTTCCTTGCTTATATTCATATTTAACAATTGCACCTGCTTTTTCTGCTATCTTATCAGTACCATCACTTGAATTATTATCATAAACATAAATATCAGCTTCTGGTAAAACTTTCTTATAATCTTTTACAACTTTCTCAATTGTTTTAGATTCATTATAGCAAGGTATCAATACTGCTATTTTTTTATCCTTAAAAATATTTTTTTCTGCTTTCTTCATATTACTTCTTACACTCCTTCTTTAATTTAATTCTATTTATAATCGAATATATTTCTTTCACTGCGAAATATACACCTGTTATCTCTATAATTTGAATTATAGGAATAATTCCACACGTATAATTATAAACATGTCTCATAATAGAATTATTAAAGCAACTACAAAACCATAATACACCAATTAATAATACTATACAAGTATTTATCATACCAAATAATACTAACCAAGTACTTATAGATTCATACTTTTTATTTCGAATTTCTTTGATAATATCAATAGTAAATGTTATCAATCCTAATGTACCAATTATAAATATTGGAAGTCCAGTTATTTTATAAACATCAACAATTTTATTGATAGTATTAACTGTTGATTTATACATTCTTTTTTGCTTTGCCAATTCATAAGGCCAAACAGTTTGTGACTTTGTTAAATAATCCATTAAAATAATATCTTCATTAGGACCAGTAGCAACATTAACAGAAGTCTCATTCTCATTATAAGTAACAATTGTCATAATTGCCTCTTTTGATGTATCTGAATAATACCTTAATAAGTCATCTTTTGTAAAACCACAAGCAATTGAAGATAAATATATCTTATTATCGGTGTCTTCTTTTAGAGTTCCTTTTTCAAATGCTTCATCTAGCTCTTTATCTATTTTTTTATAAAATAAATTTACTTTTTTTCCACCTTTTTTGTATATACCAGCCTTAGCAATTGCATCTCTAAAAGCCCAAATTATGATATCTCCTTCAATTTCCCCCTTTTTAGTAACACCCCAAGATGTTCCTTTATACATATTATCAATTTCTTTTTTAACACTCTTAAGTGTTTTTGAATTATCAATAGCTTTATACATCATTTTTTTAGTAATCCATACATCCTTTATTTCTTTCTTTTCATCTATCTTAATTATGTCTGCCATAACCTCTTTAAAGTAAGTACCATTTCTATCAGTGATAGTATATTCTCCATAATATATATAATTAATAGAACAATATAGTATACTAGATAATATCAAAGCTACTACTGGCATTACTACAAAGAATAACCTAGTTTTCCTATATTTAATTTTCTTATTCTTAATAATATTAATAGAACTTAATACTATCGATCCAAGTACAAATGGAAGAATCCACATCGAATCTTCTTTTAAATAATAAAAAAATGGTAATGCTAAAGATGCCAAAAAAGAATAAATAAATAACTTTCTAAGTTTTTCTGAAACATTATTATATATACAGATCATTAATGATATAACTACCAATGATAGTGAAACAATAACCCCACCTCTATATATCTTCTGAGTATTTTCAATATGAAACATGACAGGTGAATATAGTAGTAAAATATAAGTTGATGTCAAATAAAACTTATTTTTTATATGGTTCCTTATAGCTACAATAAATAGGCATATTCCAAATATATATAGTATTATCAATCCAAGAGAATATGGAATTCCCAATAAATGATTTAGAGCAATAAATAATGGAAATGATATCCCCTTAGCCAAAGTAGTTGAACAAAATTTTCCAAGCCATTGCCCTTCTATTATATTTTTTGCATAATCAATTAATAAAAAATCATCAAATTTTGCATCTGCCTGCAAAAAAAGAGGCAATTTAACAGCAAGATATATTCTAAACAAAGTTAAAACTACAATTAAGCATAATAATATCATATTGCAATCAATTTTCAATTTTATTTTTTTAATATTTCTTATCATAAAATACTCCTATTACCATCTTAATTTTTCCTATTTGATGCATACATAGCAAATTATTAAATAAATGTTTTATATTTATAAATGAAACAAAGAACACAAACATTATCTCTATTATACAAATTGATAAAATACCGCAGTTGCAGCATAAACATTAATTGTCACCAAAAATAAGAATATATATTTATTATCAAAATTAACTTTTGGTGAAAAGCTATACTTAGAAAACAAAAACATTAACGGTATATATATTGGTATAAAATACCTGCCTTGAATTCCTAAAACAACATCATTTTTTAGTGGTGTCCATTGGATATAAAGACTAGTATTAATAAGTATAATAATAGCAAATATAGTCATAAATACATATGAACTTTCTATGAGGTTTAACTTATCTTTTTTCTTAACCTCATTATTATCAAATAATAAAACAATTATAAATAAAATAAGTAAAGCATCAATCGGAAATTTAGATAACTGGACTTCAAAGTTTCCTAGAAAAATACCTACTGAGCTATATATATAATCCTGGTAATAGTTAAAAAAAGTTTTAGAGACTACTCCTATATATTTCGGTATATTACAAAGAATATAATGTAACTGCATAGATGAATTTAAATTAGGAACACTTGGTAAAAATCTGGATGAAAATGATAACCATAATAAGTTAATAATAACTGCAACAATCATAATTGTAATCAATATCATGTTTTTTCTTTTTAATGTTCTAAAACAATTTTTAGAAATTAAGAATACCAAAAAGCAAAGTGGCAAGTATACAATTTTACATAATGATAAAACTATAGATGAAAAAAACAATATTGCTATTTCTGATTTTTTAATTTCTTGCTTTCTTATCTTCAAGTGCATAACATAGGATACAAAAAATGCAGTCATAGAAAGAGTTAATGCATCAGGTGACAATGAAACCGCTTCCTGAATTACCATAGGAAATAATAATATAAAAAACAATGTCATTTTTTTGTATGGTATAAACTTTATAGCATTGTATGATAATAGTATAAATACAAAAAAATTAAGTAATCTTCCAAAATATGTATAAAATATAAATGGTAAATCAAAAATTTTAGCAAATAAAACACCCATAGATTGTGGAATATAACATACAAAAGCATATAAAGAAGTATTACTAAAACTATAAAAACTCTTCTTTCCTGATTTCTTCAAATTTTTAACTTCTGAGACTAATTTATAATTTTGAGCAAAAATTATTTTTTCAATATTTGAATCAAAATATCTACCTTGGGTTCCATCTTTTTTAGCAGAAATTAAATGACCTTGAGAAATCTCCAACGCTCTTAATAAATGCGAGTTTTCATCTGGAATAGTAGATGGCGGAAATAATAATAATAGAATCATACCAATAGGTAGTACAATAATTAAATACAATTTTTCCAACGCTATTTTTTCCAATTTATAAAATACAAATGAATATAATAATATTAATAATATATTTGATATAGCTAAAATCACATAAATACCATTAGTTGGATTGACAAATTTATCATTATTCTTAGAATATATAAATAGTAAATCAAAACTAATAATAATTAAAATAAAGAGTAAGAAATTAAAATTCTTTCTTATAAATGATCCTATTTTTTGTAATTTTTCTTTCATTATTTCACCTACTTACACATTTTTTTATACTCTCATTCCATTATACACTAAAAAAAGAAAACCACCTAATCAATAAAGGTGGATTATCTATTTTTTTAGTGAAATTAATACAACACCAACAATAACCATAATAATTCCTACTAAGTTTACTAAACTTATCTGTTCTTTAAAGAAAAAATAACCAAATAATATAACCACGACTTGAACTATCGCTGTTGTTATTGGTACAATATAACTCAAATCATATGTTGCTAGCAACTTCTGCCATAACAAAAAACTACACAGATAAAGAACAAAACCAGCGAAGGTCATAAAAGGCATTTTAAAGTTTATCCCATTATTTAAATTAAAAACAAATTCACCACCTGATTTAAAGCAAAATAAGCCACCTGTGGTAAAAACTATATATATTAATATTAATAAATATTTCATTTTTTACCACCATTACCATTAGATTTCAAAATACTCAATTCCTGTGCCAAATCAATTACTTTCTTTTGTAATTCCTCTATACGTTTTGAATATGCAAAATTCATTATAAACAATATAACTACAGCTATAGTTAAAAATAATGCAGGTGGATATTCAATACCCAAAAACTTAGCTAATCCATCAAGAGATTTAGGCCAAATTGATAGAAGTAGCAATACTAAACAAAATATAATCCATACAAACGAATTAGTAACACTCAACTTGTTCTTTCTTATTGAAATTATCATATAAAGTATTACAATTACTGACATTCCTATAAAAACTAAATTATTCATGATTCTTTCTCCTTTTACCTACATATTTAACAGCCATAACTACACAAATATAAAATTGCATAACCATATACTTAATCGGCTTTAATATTCCTGAATGCATTGATTCACCAGTTTCTCTAATTCTCATTTTTACTGGAACTTCCGTAATTTTATACCCTTTTAGCAACATTTCAATTACTAAATTAGCATCAGGAAATTCTGGGTAATTACCACATCCTGAATAATAATTAATTACATTCTTATTTAAGCATTGAAATCCTGATAAAGGATCTGCTATTTTTTCCCTTGTAAACAAACTAATTAAAAACTTAAAAAATTTTGTACCTATTTTCCTAAAAAATGGACAAGGATATCCCATATCTTTCAAATACCTAGATCCTATAACTATATCACTTCCACTTTTCTTAATCTCCTTATATAGTTTCTCGGCTTCACTAGCCATATGTTGACCATCGGCATCCATTTGAATTACATAATCATAATTATTATCCCTTGCATATTTCAATCCTACCTGTACTGCCCAAGCATACCTCATATTGAATACATTAGTAATACACTTAACCCCATTTTTTTCTACTATTTCCTTAGTATTATCTTTTGAACAATCATTAATAACTAAAATATCTGCATAATTAACATCCTTTTTTATCTCTTTTAATACCTTTTCAATATTCTGAGATTCATTATATGCAGGAATAACAAAAAGAATCCTATCTTTATTACTCATAAATTCACTCTCCTACTACATGTTTTTTTCTTTTTTCTATATTAAGTATAACAAATAAAATACCACTTGAAAAGATTATATCCAAAACCTTATTAAAACTATATTTAAAGATAGTACTAAAAATAATATTGGTAATAATAAATAATTTTCTCTAACAATTCTAAAAAAATAATTATCCTTTATCTTACTATTAGAGAATACTAGCAATAATGGCATTACAAGTGGTAAGAAGTATCTCCCTTGTACTCCTGTTATTTCATTACTCCCAATTTTTTTAAATACTTGAGGAGTCCAAGTAACATATAAAGCTGTATAAATGGAAATAGCACAAATCATTACGTAAACAACTGATAGTATTTTGATAACCTTATCAACTTTTATTTTATCACTACTACCATCCACTAAGGCAGTAACAAATATGTTTATATATATAAATACAATAACTGATATTGGTAAATACGTATCAATAAGTCCAAATGTTCCAACTGTAGTATTAAGATAGAATAATCTTTGATACTCAATATTATTTAATAGAATTGACATATATTTTATAGGATGACTCAATACAAAAGCTATTTGTTTTTTCGCATTAGCATCACTACTAGAAACCTTTTGAATTATTAGAGGAAATTTAAATATTAATGTCAATAATAAAACTATTCCTATAATCTTTAATGCTATTTTTATTTTATCCTTTTTTAAACCAAATTTCTTAAATGGTATACCAAACATCAAAAGATACATAAAAAAGTAAACTGTCTTAACATTTAATAGGACTGTTCCTATTAAAGATAATACAATAATATCCTTCTTTTCTATTTTCTTTTTTACATATGTGATATCAAGAATCATTGCTAAGCTCAACAATGACAAAGGAATCAATACATTATCATAACTTACCATACTATTTAAAAATACACACATAGGTATTAATGCGACAACTAAAAATGTTTTCTTCATCACAGGAGTCTTTTTGATTGCAATAGTAGTCAGTATAACTGATAGAATCAGTGAGAATATTCTAGCAAAATATAACATATAAACTGTAGATATCATATCAAGATCAAATATATGTGCCACCAATTTTGAAAAAATAATTCCGCTTGCTGGTGCAATATATGTTATAGGTATTATATTTGAAGTTGAATACTCTTGAAAATTTTTTTTCGTGTAATCCATATTATCATATTGTTCTAAAAGCATTTCTGAATAAGAATACTTTTTATCTAATTTTGACCTATATGCTATTTTTTCCTTAATATAGTCAAGCATTTGTTTTGGAAAATAATTACCAAGCTTACCATCGTGAGCAACAGGATAAAAATGTCCATTTGCAACCTGATAACTTTTTTTAAAATGACTATCTTCATCTGGTGATTGAAATGGAGGAGTTAGAAATATGAAAAAAACGCCAATAATTAATGCAATATATACATATATTTTGTGTTCAGGCCATTTACCCATCTTACTTCACCTCGTACATATCAACTATATCTTTCTCAATCTTTTTCCATTCTCGATTACCAGCAGTCTTTAATCCACCTTTTATTAATTTTTCTCTAAGTTTTTTATCATTGCTTAGTTTTTCTATTTTTTGAACTGCATCATCAATATTTCCAGGTTCATAGAATAAACAGTTCTCACCATCCTTGATATATTCTATATTTCCACCATTAGGTGCAACCACTACTAAACCACCTGTAGCCATCATTTCAAGTGGTGGATAAGAAAAACTTTCTAAGATACTTGATTTAATTAAAATATCTGCCTCTTGATAAACTTTTCCTACTTCTGTATATGGAACTTTATGCATAAATTTATCAACATGATACCATTTTTTAGGTTCACCTTGATATGATAAGAAATGAATTTCATATTTATCTTTATCAAGTTTATCTACTATTTTAAAGCTTTCATCTACATTTTTGTAATAATCATCACTATTACCTTCTACAAGAATTTTTATCTTTCCAGAAAAATTTCTTTTCTTAAACTCAAATTGCTCAAGTTCAATTCCATTAGGAGCAAATTTGCATTTCTTTTCAAATTTATCCTTTAACCAGTTTTGACACCATTTAGATATAGTAAGATACTTAACTCCAGTTTCATCCTCATAAGTGCTGTTAGCTTCTATTCGCATATATTGTCCGAAATCACCAAAATCAGTTTCATAATTTTGAACTAAATACATCTTGTTTTTTACATTACGATATTTTTTTACAAAATCCAATGTTGCCCAAAGTGATGCCACTAAAGTATCAAAATGTCCATTAAACTTTGTCTTATGGTTCTTAAGAACACGAACAACTCCCCAACGACTATTTAAGTCATCATTGTTGTTATCCATATTTATAACGGTAACATCATATCCCTGTTTTTTTAATAGTGCTATATGTCTTATAATGACATTAACTCCACCACTAATATTAGTTGTTGGTAATACAAATCCAATATTTCTATGTAATTTTTCCTTTATATATTTAGCTACGCCGTGACCTGTATATGTAGTTACATAATTCTCAAGTACACGTTTATGAGCAGATAAAGCTAACTTTTCTCTATATTCTTTATCACTTATTACTTTATCTAAAGCCTTTTCCCATTCTTTTACATTATTTTTACATAGAACCCCATCAACATTATTATTAATAACTTTGAAAGCACCAACATCACTAGCAACTGTAACAGTCTTAACTAGTGCTGCTTCCATCCACTTGTTTTCTGATTTTGCTTCATTAAAGATAGTTTCTTCTAAAGGTGCTAGATTAATATCCAAAGAAGATATTATTTTAGGTAATCTTTCCCAATCAACAAAAGGTTCAATTATAATTCTACTATTAAACTCTTTTAAATCATTTGGTAATTCTATTTCACCAACCAATTTTAACTTTAGGTTATCATGCTTCTTCATCATTGAAATTATTGCTGGTTTTATAAGTTCAACATCAGGGTTATGAGTAATAGATCCTGATAAATATCCCATTATAATACCTTCATGTTCTTTCTTTTCTTTAACTGCTTGTAAAGAAAGTTCAACCATTCTTTCACTTGCCACATTTCTATTGATATAAACATCACTAACATAGTTTTTTAATTCCTTTGCAAGACATTCTGTTGTAGTAATTGCATAATCACACATCTGAAGAGTCTTTTTCATTCGGTCTACACCATCGTCATAAATTGCTTTATCCTCCTCTGCCATATTCTTGACAAATTCAATTTTATCAGTATATTTCCTATCAATAACTAAATCATCTATATCATAAAAAACTGCTTTATTCTCATCTTTTGCACATTTAATAAATTCTTCTATTTCAGGTGTAATAGGACATCTGAAAAATATAAATCCTCTATAATATTTCAACTTTTCTAAAGTTAAATCAGTGTAATTAATTCTATCAGTAACTAGCCCTGATGCTCTTAATTGTTCAACTTGATGATCAACTCTATATCTAGCAGGATGAGGTAAAGTACAACCATTAATAATTAAAATATCACCAAAGAAATAATTTTCCTTCTTTATAGCTCTGATTTTAACATAGTTTACCGCTTTACTTGCAAATTCTTTAACGCCTCCATGCTTTATTGATTGGACTGATTTTTCTACTAATCTATTCATTTATTTTGCCTCTCTTTCCGTGTTTGTAATCCCTATATCCTTTGAAATATGCCTTAATTTTTGCTAACTTATTTTTTTCATACAAAATTATGCCTAAAATAGTTGCTTTTACTTTTACAAGAATATTACAAAATTCAGGAAATTCTTCTCCATACATATCTCTTATATAGTGATAATTACGACATTGATAATATCTTCTCATTGCAGAATGATTTGTAATTAATAAATCTTTCGTGAAAAACTTCCTATATGTAATATCACCCAAATTATGCTCTATTTTTAAATTATTTAGTCTCTTTACTTTGTATTTATTTTTAGCAAGATTTAAGCAATACTCAATATCTACTCCATCAATGAAAAGCCATTCTTTAAATCCACCAATTTTTTCATGAATTTCTAAGTTTACTAAATTACCAGAAGTCATTACATCAAGTGGATAGTCCACTTTTTTATTTGGCTTTTCTATTTTTAATTTAGTATCATGCCAAGGTGTAACTATTCCAACGTCGCTACAATCACTATTTAAAATATCTTCCTTCATTTTTGCAATTATATTCTTCTTAAATTTAGTATCTTGATCCATAGTAAGTAACCACTTATAATTCGCTTTTCTTGCAAGATTAGCTGCATCATTTAATGGCTTAGATATACCTAAATTACCATTATTAAAGATGTACTTAATTTTTTTATTTTTTGGTAGCCTATCTTTATTTTGATTATTTGAATTATCCATTACATACAAAATGTCAATATCATCAATATATGTATTAATATTTTCTATATCTTCATCTGTTGGATTATATAAAACTACTGCCCCTGCCACTTTTAATTTTTTCATTATAATTCCTCTGCGAATCCTTTTTCTAATTTCTTAAATACTTTTATTCCTATTAATAGTAAAACTATACTAAATATAAATACAAATAATAATCCAATCATATTTGGCATTGTTTGATAAAAGAATATATTACGATATGATTCAATAATTGTAGCCATAGGATTTAAATGTAATAACATTTGAATTTTCTTTGGAAACATATCCATTGAATATAATACAGGAGTTGCATAAAAAAGCATAGAAATAAAGAAATTAATTATATACTCTAAATCTCTAACATATACATCTATTGAACTAGTTATTAAAACAATAGCAAATGATAATATAAACTGAATTACCACAATAATTGGTAATAATAGAATATAAAAACTAAAACCAATACCACTGCAGAATAAGAAAATCATAATTATAATGCATGATATTAAAAAATTAATTAAGCCACTAACTGCTATAGACAAAGGTAAAATTTCCCTTGGAAAATATACTTTCTTTATAATGCCACCATTTGCAAGTATGGTATTAGTTCCTTGTGATATAACTGTTGTAAACCAACTCCATGGTAATATTGCAATAACAATAAATGTCGTATAGTGTTCTTGTCCACCTCTTAAAATGAATGGAAAAACAATAGCATAAACAAGTGTCGTAAGTAAAGGATTAACAAAAGACCACAATACTCCAAGGAAAGATCCTTTATACTTTCCTCTAATTTCTTTTCTTACATTACTTTTTAAAAGTTGTCTATAATTATATAATTCCTTTAACATACTATCCACACACCTTCAAATACTCATCAACAACTTTATCAGTTTTACCATCTTCCCTAATTTCTCCATTATATAGCCATATAGTTCTATCACATAATTTTCTTATTGAATTAAGGTTATGACTAACTATAACAATTGTTTTACCACTATTTTTCAATTCTTCTAACTTTTTAAAGCACTTATCTTGAAAATGCTGATCTCCTACTGCCAAAATTTCATCTATTAAGAGTATTTCAGCATCAACATTAATTGCTACAGCAAAAGCAAGACGCATATACATACCTGATGAATACGTTCTAACTGGTGCTTCTATAAATTCTCCTAATTCTGAAAAATCTATGATATCTTGAACTCTTTTATCAATTTCTGCTGCAGTAAGTCCAAATATTGAAGCATTGAAATATATATTTTCTCTTCCAGTAAAATCAGGATGAAATCCAGCTCCAAGTTCAAGTAAAGAAGTTAACTTTCCGTTTGTAGTTATTTTTCCACTATTTGGATATATTATTTTTGTCATTAATTTTAGTAATGTAGATTTACCACTACCATTTACTCCTATTAATGCAACTGTTTCTCCCTTTTTAATTTCTAAATTAATTTTCTTTAACACCTCATGATAACCGACTTTAACATTCTTCCAAAAAACCAATCTTTCTTTTAATGTATAAGGCTTATCATATACAAGTTTAAATCTTTTATAAACGTTATCTACAACGATAGCGTTATCATTTTTTTCAACATTTTTTTTCATGATTACCTCCATTATTCATTATATCATATTTATTTTCTTTTTGACAAATTAGATAAATATCTAATTGGTTTTGTTATTTTCCATGATTTACTACTAAGAATTTGGTTAATTTCTGTCTTTAAACTATCTAACTCATAATTAATTTTTTCTACATTATCCCTTTGTAGAATATTATCAGTCGCTAAATATTCTATAAAATCAATAAGTTCAATATCATTTAATTTTATCATTTTAACTGAAATTTTTAATTTCTGATTCTTTTTAAAATTTCCTATCAATTGAATAATGCCGTTATCATTATAAAAAATGCTAGCACTATTAAATTCAATAGTATTAAAGAAATAAATACTATTCAAAGACTTATTAACTACTTTTAAATCTTCATATTTCACACATGGAACATTTGTTAATTCTACCATTATACTATCAGTATCAGTAGGGATTACAGTATCTATTTGATATACATTATCTTTTATTTTATATTCTTTCTGTTCATCTAAATTATAATCAAAATCAGTTTGATCATCACCATAATAAATCCTGTAATTTTCCAGTACTTTTTTATAATTATGATTATTAGTACTAAACCACTCATTAGTCCACACACTTAAATTTATATCATCAATCTTTAGCCCTGTTTTCCAAACACAATACATAAAACTTAATTGATCCCTTTTACTATAATTGCAAACCATATCAAACCATAGTTTCATAGTTTCCTTCACTTTTTCATCATTATGTCTTTTTATAAAAACAGTCATTTCATACAAACCATTATCTTTTGGATAATTTTCTTTCTTCAAAAAATTAATAGTTTTTAAAATATTTTCTTTACTATCTTTTCTGTTCTTAATACACTCTATTGCTTCTTCATATATACAATTTCTAAAACCATGCCTAAAAGATGCAAATGAATTCTTCTTAAGATATGTATTTACAAATTTAACAATACTTTTATTAAAAACAACATTAGCATCCATCCAAACACTAATATCATAAGCATCGTTTATAATTGGATGTCCTAACATTTTTATTTTTCTTGAAAGTCTTTGATTATCAAGTCCATCCTGTTCTATATAAACAATTTTCCATGTATTTGATTTAATTTTTTTATTATTAGTAAAACAATAATAATCTATATTTTTTTCCTTGTTTTCTATCTCTTGTAAATCATCGTAATTACCAGTTATACATGTATAGACGCATATTTTATCCATATTACCATCCCTTCTTAATTCATATTTGCAATATTATTCTTTTTCGTTAGTAATCTTACAAGAAAATCAACAAATATGGCAGAAATAAATGAAAGACTAAAAACTATCGGAACTGATATTAATGGTACTATAAACAAACTATTAATACCCGTAAAATGCTTTGTTACTTCTCGATATACAACAAAATCAAATATTATAGATAGTAAATACATATTGAAACTAACTTTTGAAATTTTACTAATCAATGGAGAGATAATCTTAACAGTATTATCTATGTTATAAACTAACAAAAATAAAAGTGTTGATTCAATTATTGTAAATAAATTGTTATATCCTATTGAAATCTTATCAACAAATGTATAACCATGACAATAATAGAACATCATAAATGTCTGAATAAAAAGTACAAAAACTAATGCAATAAAATTAATATACTTATTGATTTTAATTTTGTATTCATTTAAATACGCTCCAATAAAATAGTAAGTTATGGGAAAAACTATATTCCAATAATTTGGCATTATAGCAATTCTATATTCTTCGATTTTTAAACTAGAAAGAATATCTCCAACAGAAGTAACCAATAGCATTGTAATAATCAGCCACTGTTTTTCCTTTTTGCTAGATATATTCTTATATAATATATTTAAAAATGGAATTAATAAGAAAAGACCAACGTACATTTCAAAATACCACGCATAATCAATTGTACTATAATTTGTTATACCAATAATCATACCAACTATATCATGATTATTGAAATAAAAATATTTAAATATAATAACTATTATAGAAATCAATAAATATGCTAAAACGAGTTTTTTTATTTTGCTATAATATTTTTTAGTTATACCTGCATTAGTATTTAAATAACCTGTCAAAAGAAGAAATAAAGGTACACATAAAAAGCCCGTATTTCTTAGGAAAAGTAAAAAAAACATTTTTCCACCTTCAATACTGGTATGATAAAAACCATCATGTAACATTGAATGTACCATTATTACTAAAAAAATTGCTAAAAATCTTGCTATATCCAACCCAAATTTTCTTTTAACTTCATTACTTTTATTTTCCATAAGTCCCCCTAAAACATCAGCTATACTATCTTATAAATTAAGTATATCAGTTTTGCGTGACTTTGTAAAATAATTTTTACTTTGTTAATTTAAATTTGAAGTGCAACAAACTTACATTGAAAAAAGCATATGAATCCTTTATAATATCTATTCACCACAAACAGAA
>CACZTK010000090.1 GCA_902784095.1 uncultured Erysipelotrichaceae bacterium
ACAGCTTATACTGGTAAATATAAAGGAGTAGATATAACTATTTTCCCATCTGGTATGGGAATGCCTAGCATGAGTATTTATTCATATGAATTATTTAATTTTTATGATGTAGAAGAAATAATTAGAGTAGGCTCAGCAGGTGCTTATACTGATAAATTAAACTTATATGATGTAGTTTTAGTAGATGGATGTTATTCAGAAAGTAGTTATGCAAAAACTCAGAATGGATGCATAGATAACATTTTATATTCTAATAAAGAATTGAATAAGAAAATAGAAGAATCTGCAGCTATGAATAATATTCCAATTATTTTTTCTAATGTTCATAGTAGTGATGTATTTTACAAAGAAAATAATAATTTTGAGGAACTATACAAAAAATACGGCTGCGTCTGTGTAGAGATGGAATCATTTGCACTATTTCATAATGCAAATATTTCAAATAAAAAAGCATCATGTTTATTAACAATATCAGATAGTTTAGTAACTAAAGAAGAAACAACTAGTGAAGAACGTCAAAATTCATTTAATAATATGATTAAAATAGCATTAGATTCAATTACTTTGTCATAAATTTATAAAATAAATGCATAATAAAAACAAGGAGGAAATATGGAATACATAAAAAGAGAATTAGGATCTTATAAACTTCATATGATAAAAACTGATAAATTTAAAACTATAAAAGTAAAAGTATCATTTAGAAGACCAATCTTAAAAGAAGAAGTTACTATGAGAAATATTTTATCTCAAATACTAGTTCAAACAACAAATAAATATAAAACAAAAAGAGATTTAGCAATTAAAGCACAAGATTTATATGCCGCTAGTATATCAAGTAGTAATAGCCGTATTGGTAATTATATAAATACAGATATTATACTATCAGTATTAAATGATAAGTATACAGAAGAAGGTAATTTTTCTACCGCAATAGACTTCTTATATGATATTATTTATGATCCAAATGTAGATGATAATGGTTTTGATAAAAATCAATTAGAAATAATTAAAACTAGTGCTAAGACAGAATTAGAAAGTGAAAAAGAAGATTCTAATTACTATAGTATACTTAGATTACATGAAATAATGGATGCTAATAATCCTTCTTCTATAAAGATGAGTGGTTATATTGAAGATATAGATAGTATTGATGGTGAAAAATTATATGAATATTATAAAGAAGTATTAAAAAAAGATTTGATGGATATATTTGTAATAGGAAATATTGATACTAAAGAAATAGAAAAACTAATTAAGAGTAAGTTTAATATTAAGACATTTAAAAAGAGTAGAAAACCATATTATGTAAAAGAAACAAAACCTAGATTAAGAAGAAGATTTGTTACTGAAAATGATGATAATAATCAGTCAAAACTTGCTATAGGAGCAAGAACAAATAATTTAACTATGTATGAAAAAAACTATCCATTAACTTTATACAATATAATCTTAGGTGGAGGAGAAGATTCTAAATTATTTAGAAATGTTCGTGAGAAAAATTCATTATGCTACTATATTAATTCTGTTCCTCAAAAACTAGATAGTATATTGCTTATAAGAGCAGGTATTGATAAGAAAAATGTTAAAAAAACTATATCTTTAGTAGAAAAAGAAATGAATAATATGAAACATGGTAAGATAACTGAAAATGATTTGGCTATGGCTAAAGAATTTTTTACAACAGCAATGGATTCTTTAAAAGAAAGTCAAACAAGTATTATGGAACATTACTATTTAATGGATTTATTAAAAACAGATGATATTGATACAAGAATTAAAAAGATAAATAAAGTTACTATCCCAGAAGTTGTAAAAGTTGCTAAAAAAGTAAAAATAGATACTATATATTGCTTGGAGGGTGTTAATAGTGAAAGAGGTTAAATTAAAAGGCTTAGATCAAACTTGTTATCTATCAACTCTAAAGAATAATTTAGATATAATACTAGTACCTTATGAGAATAAGAAAAACTATTTTATTACATATGCAACTAGATATGGGAGTGATACTAATTCATTTGTTCCTTATAATTCTAAAAAAGAAATCACAGTTCCAAATGGAATAGCCCATTTTCTAGAACATAAGTGTTTTGAACAAGAAGATGGAATTGACCCATTTGCATTCTTTTCTGAGAGTGGAACAGGAGCTAATGCATCTACTTCATTTGATAGTACACAATATATTTGTTATGGAACAAAAGAGTTTAATAAGAATTTAAGATTTCTACTTAAATATGTAAATGAACCATATTTTACAGATGAAAATGTATTAAAAGAAAAAGGAATAATCAAAGAAGAAATTAAAATGTATGAAGACATTCCAGAATCTGTATTAGAAAATAAAATAAGAGAAAACTTATATCATGTACATCCACATAGAATAGATATTGCAGGAAAATGTTCTGATATAGATAAGATTACTAAAGAAGATTTATATACTTGTTATAATACTTTCTATAATCCTAATAACATGTTTATTATAATTGCGGGTAATTTTGATAAAGATGATGCTATGTCAATTATCAAAGAAGAATTAGATAAAAAAGAAAATAGAATAGATAAATATAATGTTAAGGATTATAAAGAACCTAAAACAGTATATAAAGAAGAGGATGAGTTATCAGTTAATATCAAAGTTCCAAAGATTGCACTTGGTTATAAATTTGCTACTAAAGATTTAAAAATTACTGATGATTTAGAATTAGATTTATACTTGTCAATGTTTACAACTATAGTATTTGGAAGTAGTTCTTTATTTAGAGAAAGAGTAAGAAATAAAAAACTAATGACAAGTTTTTATACGGAATGGGATCATATTAAAGATTATAGAAGCTTGCTTATTTATTCAGAAACAGAAAATCCAGAACTATTAATAGATGAAGTAAATAAAGAATTTAAAAATATTTCGATCGAAAAAGAAGATTTTGAACGAATTAAAAAAGTATGGATTGCTAATGAAGTAAAAATGATAGATTATGTAGAAACAACGGTTAATAATATGTATGATGATATGATCAGATATAGAAAAGTTGTAAGTAATAAAGTAGATTTAATTAGAAAGATGAATTTAAAAACATTAGAAAGCTTAATAGAAAATATGAATTTTAATAATAGATCAAAAGTGATTTTATTACCAATGAAGATTATTACAAAGAAAAAATAATTAGATTTCTCTAATTATTTTTTTATTGATATAATTCTTGTTTTAATAAATCAAGATTTTCATTCATTAAAGTTATATAATCTTTATTTTCATTTCTATCACTATCTGATATAACATTTAATTTATTTAATTTTAATTCTTTCATAGTGGGATTACTAGTAATAACCCCCTTAGCAACTTCATTTAATTCTTCATTTTTATAACCATATATATAATTAACTGATTTATTTTTAATTAATAGGGCTATATCATTTAATTCTTTTGCAGAAGTATCACTATCTACACATATAACATTAAGTCCAAATTTCTTTAAAAATTTTAATGAAGAATCGCCAACTAGAATAGTCTTATTATCAGTATTATCTACTGTAACTCTATAATCAGCATCTAATTCAGATAAATCTATTTTTAATTGATTATAAGCATCGTCTACTTCCTTAGATAGGTAAGTAGAAGTAATATATTCTTTTAAACCAAGTCTAACATTTTGAGCCGTCATTAGTAAAGAAGAAGGGTTTAACCATAATTCTTCATTTGAATATTCTGTTTCTAAAACATATGATGTATCTATTATTTTTAAATCACTATTTAAGTCTAACAAATCAACAGCAAGCTTTCTTTCTTTCTCAATTAAACCAGTATATACAAATAAGTCCATCTTACTATAATTAGATTTTTGTTTCTTAGTAATATTATATGTATCAACATCAATACTATCAGGATATACTTGATTTAGAGTAGCATGTTTTCCATATAATCTATTAATAACATATTCATTTGGATAATTAGTTACTGCTATTTCAATATCTTCCATATTATCTTGTTTACAACCTGTAGTAGATACCGCTATAACTAATAATACTAATAAAAATAAAATTTTTTTCTTCATAATTTTTTCTTCTCCTTCTTTATAACAGGATCATATCCACTAGTACCTAGAGGATTACACCTTAATATTCTTTTTATTGCCATATAACTTCCTTTGATAGAACCATATTCTTCTATTGCATCAATTGCATAGTTGCTACAAGTTGGAATATGACGACATGATGCATGAAAATTACCAGGTATTTTTTGATATTGTTTAATTAAAAATATGAGTATTCTTTTCATCACATCACCGTATTTTCATTTTACTATAAATAAAAAAAAATATCAATTAGAAGTGTACTAATCTTGTATTTTTTGATAAAATGTAACTGGTGATATTATGAACGAATTATATGAAATATTAAATGTAAAACCAAAAGATGAAAAACTTTATGCTATAGCAGTATCACATTCTTCTTATGCAAATGAACATAAAGCAAAGAAAGATTATGAGAGATTAGAATTTTTAGGAGATGCAGTAGTTGATTTAGTAGTGGCAGATTACTTATATTCAAATCATGATGAGTCAGAAGGAGAAATGACTAAAGTAAGAGCAAGTTATGTATGTGAAAATGCATTATATGAATATGCTACTAAATTAGGAATAGATAAATATATTAAAGTTGGTCATGGTGAATTAAAAGAAGGAATTAAAAAATCAATAGTTGCTGATATATTTGAAGCTTTAGTAGGAGCAATTTATTTGGATTTAGGTTATGCTACTGCTAGAAGAACTGTTTTAAATATAGTAGTTCCATATATTGAAGATCCTAGTATTACATTCTTTAGTGATTATAAATCTGCTTTACAAGAATATGTACAAACAACATTAAAGTCTTTAGAATATGTAGTTATTAACGAAGAAGGTCCTGCTCATGATAAAACATTTGAAGTAGAAGTTAGAATAGATGATATAGTTTATGGTAGGGGAATTGCAAAGAGTAAAAAAGAAGCAGAACAAAATGCAGCTAAAGTTGCCTTAGAAAAATGTGCAAAGAAGGTGCAATAATGAAACATGAAAAGTCGTGTGGTATAGTTGTATTTAAAGAAGATAAGGTGTTGCTAATTCATCATAATTTGGGACATTGGGGTTTTCCAAAAGGACATGTAGAATTAGGAGAGACTGAAGAAGAAACTGCTAGGAGAGAGGTTTTTGAAGAAACAGGAATAAATGCATCTATAATTGAAGGGTTTAAAGAAAAGATAACATATTGTCCAAAAGAAGGAATAGAAAAAGATGTATATTTCTTTGTAGGAAAACCAATTGATAATAATCTAGTACCACAACTAAGTGAAGTATGTGAAGTAAACTTTTTTGATATAGATGAAACTCATAAACTAATTACTTATGAAGATGAGAAAAATATGTTTAAAAAAGCAGAAAAATTTTATAAAAGTTTGAAAAATAGATAATTATTTGATATAATGTAGTGGCTGTTAACTTTTATATCAAAGAAAGGAGAAATTATGAGTAAAATAAAAATATTTAGTCTAGGTGGATTAAATGAAAATGGAAAAAACATGTATATTGTAGAAGTAGATAAAGATATATTTGTATTTGATGCCGGACTAAAGTATGATAGTGAATTAAATTTAGGAATTGATTATATAATTCCAAATATTGATTATTTAATAAAGAATAAAAAAAGAATAAAAGGAATATTTTTAACACATGGACATGATAGTAATATGGGAGCTATACCTGATATTTTAGATAGTTTAAGTGGAGTAGAAGTATTCGCTACTAAGTTAACTATGGATATTTTAAAAAGCAAAATTACTACTGATTCAAAAAAATATAAATTAAATGAAATTAAGCCACATGTAAAATTAAGTTTTGGAAAAAATAGTATATTTCCAATTAGTATAACTCATTCGATTCCAGATGCTGTATGCTATGTATTATATACAAAAGATGGAGCAATAGTATATACTGGTGATTTTACAATGGATGTTACAGCAACAGCTAATTATAAAACAGATATAGGAAAACTTGCATATGTTGGTAAACAAGGAGTATTATGTTTACTTTCTGAGTCTTTGTATGCAGATAGAGTTGGACATACTAGTCCAAATAATAGAGTATCTTCTTTTATAAGAGAAGTATTAATTAGAAATGAAAATAGAATTATCGCAACAGTAATGCCTGCTCATTTTTACAGAATACAAGAAATATTTGATGAGGTATCTAAAACTAATCGTAAATTGATAATAATGGGAAAAAGTCTACAACAAATGATTAATATGGCATTAAAAAATGGTTATTTATCTATTGATAAAACAAGAATTGGAGATTTATCTAATATAGATGAAAAGAATTGTATTATTTTAATTTCAGATGAAAAAGAAAAACCTTTTGCAAATTTAGAAAGAATAATAAAAGGTTATGACAAGTATATTAAGTTAACAGATACAGATACAATTTTTATTACTGAACCAAGTTATCCAGGAATTGAAAAAAGAATGGCTTTAATTATGGATGAAGTAGCTATGCTTGGAGCTAATGCTATATCTTTATCTAGCAAAAAACATTTACTTCATCATGCATCACGTGAAGACTTGATGATGATGTTAAACTTAATGAATCCAAAATATTATTTTCCTGTAATTGGTGAATATCGTCATCAATATGCTAATGGAGAAGTAGCTGAGGCTATGGGAATGCCTAGAGAAAATATTATTTTAAAGGAAAATGGTGATGTAGCACTATTTGTAAATGGTAATTTAGAAGATAGTAATGAACATATCGATGTAGATGATGTTTTAATAGATGGTACTACATCAGAAGATGTTGGTGATTTAGTTCTAAAAGATAGAGAAATGTTAGGATCAAGTGGTATTGTAATAGTAAGTACAACGCTTGATAAGAAAACAAAGAAGATAGTAGGTGGACCAGAAATATTGACAAGAGGATTTATTTATGTAAAAGAAAGTCAAGAACTATTAACAGAAACAAAAGAATTAGCTCGTTCTGTAATTGAAGAAAATATAATACCTAATTCTTTACGAGTAGATTATTCTAAAATTAAAACTGATGTAAGGGATGTTTTAGGAAAATTTTTCTACAAAGAAACTGAATCTAAACCAATGATTATAACAGTTATTCAAGAAGTATAGAAAGTGTTTTTATAGCACTTTTTTATTTGTATAATAGTTGACATTAGTTTTTTTGTGATGTAATATATTTTAAAACAATTGATAGGAGATGGTGTGATTGACAACAAAATATGGAAATGAAATCGTTAATAGTTTTGATACCTATAAAAAAATTAGTGAAGAATATAACATAGATATATCAGAAGTAGTAAAAATTGACTTAAATAGGAATGGGGTTTCATTGCCAGATAATGAAGTTAGAGAGGATTTTAGAGTTCGCTTTAAAAGTAGTTTACTAAATGGTTATAATTCGTGGTATGCACTACCAGTTAGAAGTAGAGAAAATACGCCATTTATTGCGCAAAATGGTGTAGTTTATTTCGATGATATTAGTATTGGTAATTATGATGAATTGAGACTTGATACATGCGAATCATCATATCAACGTGGACCTCACTTACTAAATTTGAATAGTCGAAGTAGGAGTAATTGTGGAGGGTGCAAGGCATGTGTACACAATTATAATGATTTATATGATTCAACAGTTATTAAAGATAATGTTCCTTTGAGAACAAGACAAGATATAGAGAGTTTTTTTGATACAAGAGATATTGATGTATCAAAATTAATTCAGATTGCTGTTGTAACAGGATTGTTTCATGGAGAAAACAATGTAGTAGAACATATGAAATTAGTTAATGATGTTGCAAAAGAACGAGGTTTCCAAGGGGAATTAATGTATTTCGGATGTGAAGTTAATTCGGATGAAGCATTAAAAGAGTTAGCTAGTTTAGAAAATTTTGAATTGATATATGCTTTAGATAACTTTAGTAATAGAGATAAGTTTTTGGCAAAGACAAAATCAATAATAACTTTAGAAACAGCAAAAGATACATTATTACGAGCAAAAGATAAAAATATTGAAACAACAATTTCTTATATTTCTGGTCTTGATTCATTAGAAAGTATGAAAAATGGATTTATGATGATGAAAGATAGTTTTACTCGTTTTCCAGTTATTAACATATATCAAATTCAAACAATGGAACAAGCAGCAATATTAAATGACGAAGCTAAAAGTTTGGAATACTATATTAAGAGTCGTATAGAACTTGAGAAGTTATTTAAAGATTCTGAGTATAGACCAAGAAGATGGGAAAACTATAGACCACTTTGGTATGATTATTATGAAGGTGAAAAAGTAAAAGACAATGCATATGGACAACAGGAAAATATAAAAACAAAAGTAAAGAATAAATAGGAGAACTAAATGGTAGATATTGTAAATCAAAATTATACAGAAAACAAAATAAAATACAAAAAACTTGAAAGAAAATTAAGAAAAGTTCTAGGAAATAGTGTCTTGATACATCATGTTGGTTCAACTGCTATACCGAGAATGTATGGAAAAAATATAATAGATATACTTATTGGTGTTGACAATCATAATGAACTAAATAGAATTTCAGATGAACTGATTTATATGAATTATTACCCAAGTATCAATAGTGATGAGAAAGAATATAGGTTTTTTGCATCAAGAAAAGAAGAAACCATTGCTGGTGATATACATATACATGTTGCTATTAGAACAACTGATAGATATAGAAATTTTTTAGTATTAAAAACATATTTACTTAATAATAGAGAGGAAACAAAAAAATATTGTGAATATAAAAAATATATTATTAATAATATTACTAATAATAGAAAAGAGTATAAGGAAAATAAGAGTCAATATGTAAATGAGTTGCTTAATAGAGCAATAAAGTATTCAGATAGTTTATTTCCTTCAGAAATAGTAATTGTGCGACATGGTGAGAATATATATGATGATAGTATTACTAATAATTTATTGCCATTATCAAAGAATGGCATAGAACAGGCAAAATGGGCAAGAGAAGTGTTAAATGATAATTTTGATGTTGTATTTGCATCTACATCTAGAAGAACTATTCAAACAGCACAAATAATTGTAAAAAGTAATAATATTAAAACAGATGAACGATTATTAGAACGAGGCTGGGGATATCCCAAATATGATGGGACAGAGACAGATGAAGATGCTGGTGTGCGCTTTAAGTCATTCTATAAAGAAATTATGGAAAACTATAGAGGAATGAGAGTATTAATAGTTACACATGGTAGTTTAATAAAGATAATTCAAAATATTATTGAAAATATGGTCAAAGAAAGAGGAAGTATAGAAAATTGTCACATAATAAAATATAGCGCAGATTTGAATGATACAATATGCACTTTTAAACAAAAAAGTACAATTAAACCATATGATAAGGAGTTTTATATAGAATATATGTAGTTTATAGGGAGGTTTTTATGGAAAAAGTGGATGCATTTGAATATGAAAAAAATAGATTAGAAATGGTTGTACAAAAATTGAATGCAAGACTAGAACATGCTCAAGAAGCTTTTGATAAACAACAACATCATGTTATAGGATTTACTGAAGGACTTAGAGGTACACAATTTAATAGACAAGCATTTATGAGTATGTATGCTACAGAAATATATGAGTTAGAATTAATTTTACAAGAACCATATTTTGCTAAGTTTCAATTTGAAAATAGTAATACTAATAGTACTGAAACGATTTATATCGGAAAAAGAAATGTTACTGATGAAAAATTTAAATTATTAGCCCAAGATTGGCGTAGCCCAATTTGCTCAATGTACTATGACTATAATATTGGTGAAGATGCCGTGTATACTATGGGTAGTGATAAAATAAGAGGCAAAATCTCTGGAAAGAGGCAAATAAATATTAAAAATGGGCAGTTAATATCAGTTGAAGATCAAGATGTCCTATCAATGGATGATATATTAGTAAAATATCTTAGCGAGAGCAATTCTGCTAGACTAAAATCTATTGTTTCTACAATACAAAAAGAACAAAATGCTATAATTCGAAATCAATTAAGAGGGGATAAAATTATTCAGGGGGTTGCAGGTTCTGGAAAGACAACAGTTGCTCTTCATAAATTATCATATATGTTATATAATGAAGCAGATAAAGAAGATAATGGATACTTAATACTAGGACCTAACAAGTATTTTTTAAACTACATATCTACATTATTACCTGAACTTGATATAAAGAATATTGATCAAATGACATTTGAGGAATTGATATATTCATCATTAAGAAGTAAAATTGAAAGTCCAAATGAAACTTTAAAAAAAGTTTTAGATAATAAATTAGACGATGATGTTTTGATGTATAAAAGTTCTATACAATACTTGAAAACAATTGAAAAATATGTAAATGATTATGTAATTAGTCATATTTCAGATGATATAAAAATAAAAGGAATAACTATAGAAAATAAAGATACTATCATGAGAAATATGAGTGAAACTAGTAGTAGAAGTGATTATGATTATACAAAAAGAATGAAAGTTTTTACTAAAAAAATGTCAGCAAAAATAAAGTATAGCTATGATTACTATTATGATAAAGTAATTGGAAAATATAAAGATGATAATTCTTTCATGAAAGAAACAGAAGAAGGTAAAAAAGAGTTTTATAATAATATTTCTGAAATTAGGGAAGAATTAAAAAAAGGTTGTGTAAATACTTATAATGAATATTTTAAATTTCTAAAAATTAAGCCTATTGAATTATATAAAGAATTTATAAATGACATAGAAAAATATACTGATAGTATACCAGTTGATATAGAAAGATTAAAAAAAGATACTTTGGAATCTATAAATTCAAAGAAACTTGATGTTGTAGATATGACTGTAATGTTATACATAAAATTATTAATGAGTGGTATGCCAAAAATGGAAAACTATAAGCACATTATTATTGATGAAGCTCAAGATCTAAGTTTAAGTCAGTATTATATATTAAAGAAGTTATTTCCAATTGCTGAGTTTGATATATATGGTGATATCAATCAATCAATATATGGATATAAAGCAATTAGAAATTGGGAAGAATTAAATGAAAGTATTTTTGATAATGAGGCAACACAAGAAAATTTAAATAAGAGTTATAGAGCAACAAAACAGATATCTGATGTTGCAAATATTGTATTAGAATATAACAATTGGGAAAAAGCAGATTATATTTCAAGAGATGGTAAAGATGTGATAATAAATAAATATAATGACAATCAAGAGATAACCATAATATCTGAATTAGAAAAACTATTGGAATCAGGATATAAATCTATTGCAATAATAACTAAAGATGCAGAAGAAACAACTAAATTACACAAAGAGATGAACAAATCTGGCTTAAAAGTTAGCAAAGTAACTGATAAAGATGAAGAATATAGCAGTGGCATATGTATTGTTCCATCATACTTATCCAAAGGTTTGGAATTTGATGCAGTTATAATATATGATGCTAATGAAGATATTTATACTGAATCTTATATTGATAATAAACTATTATATGTAGCTTTGACACGTGCTATGCATGAATTAGTTATTAATTACAGTGGACAATTAACAAAACCTCTGGCATCAGCAGTAAAAGAAAAAAATAAGCAACTGATAAAATAAACTATGTTAAAACAAAATGAGATAGCCTTACTATTATAGTATGTCTCATTTTTTTACACGCTGATTTCATTAATAATGATATGTGCATTTCAATTTTTTCCTTCTTTTTATATTTACAATATGCTAATTATTATGTATAATTTAAATACATCAATTACTTGCCATGTGTTGATGTGGACAATTTAAGACGATAATTTATGTTTTGGACAAGTAAAAATATATCTATTCGGGATACCTTTTTTATAGGAGGTATTCCGTTTTTTTTTGCTTATTGGAGGTAAAAATATATTTTAATTATCGTTTTAAGTAAATAAAAAAGATAGGAGAAGATAAAAATGAGTGAATTAGAAATAAATAATAGTATATTTGAAAGCATTAAACATATTGATGAGGAGGGAAAAGAATATTGGCTTGCAAGAGAATTAATGTTTGCACTATCATATAAAAGATGGGACAAATTTTGTAATGTTATAGAGAATGCAAAAATAGCTTGCAAAAATAGTAGTATTAATATTGATGATCATTTTTCCCAAGTGGGAAAAATGATAGAAATTGCTAAAGGTGGTCAAAGAAAAATATTGGATTATAAATTATCAAGATATGCATGTTATCTTATTGTTCAAAATGCGGATTCTAGAAAAGAAACAGTAGCTTTAGGTCAAACATATTTTGCTATACAAACTAGACGTCAAGAACTGTTGCAAAAAGATTATTCAGAATTAACTGAAGATGAAAAAAGACTTTATCAAAGAAATCTAACTAGGAAAGGAAATTACTCTTTAAATCAAACTGCAAAAAATGCAGGTGTAAGAAACTTTGATAAATTTCATAACGCAGGGTATAAAGGTTTATATAATGGAGAAACAGCTGATGATATTGCTAAAAGAAAAGGTTTAAGATATAGAGAAGATATTCTTGATAATATGGGGAGTGATGAGTTAATTGCTAATCTATTTAGAATATCCCAAACAGAACAAAAATTACAGAAAAATAATATTAATGGGGAAAGTAATGCCAATGAGACACATTATAATATTGGAAAAATTGTTAGAAATGCTATCGAAAAAGCTGGTGGTACTATGCCAGAAGAATTACCTACACCAACTAAATCATTAAAAGAAATTGAAAAAGAATATAATAAAAATACTATTGTTAATAATAAATAATAATTTATTTCTTTGTTAATTTAAATTTGAAGTGCAACAAACTTACATTGAAAAAAGCATATGAATCCTTTATAATATCTATTCACCACAAACAGAA
>CACZTK010000091.1 GCA_902784095.1 uncultured Erysipelotrichaceae bacterium
GACGATACGGGAGTTCGGATCTATTACCGGTGTTGAATACCTTTAATTAGGGATCCTAAAGGTAATGTATGGACACCCACCTGTACATATGCAGGTTTTATCGTTTCGCTAAGCCGTCCTTCTGGACTTTTTTTGTTGCTTTTTTATATGTTTATGCTATAATAAGTAATGCTGGGGTGATTAGCATGTTAGTAATGCAAATACTAAATACAGGAAAAGATGGAATAAATAGAATATATAATGTAAAAATAGCTTTAAAAAATGCTAATAAGGTAAAAGAAGCTACATCATTAAGAGGGTTTGGAGAATCTGATATCATTGTAAATGGATCATCATTTAACAATTCAGTATTTAATACAAAAAATCATGATGATGGAGTAGTAGTTAATTTTATAAGAGGAAAAACATATAATTCATCTAGAAAAGATTTTTTAGTTACTACTAGATCAAATTCAAATTCTAAATTATATGATTTATATAATGTAGCTATTCCTCAAAAGAAAGTAACAAGTGGATTAGATAATTTATATGCAAAAGCAATTATTGATATGCAAAAAGAAATTCCAAATATAACTAAAGGTAGATATGTTTCACTATTAGACTTAGGTGTATGTGATCATATTAATGATGAAAAAATAGATATGTTAAGATATTTTGTAGATAAGGCTAACAATGAAGAAGAATTAAACTATTTATTATTAACAAATAATTTAGGTAATTTGAAATCTACAGTTGATTTTATAAAACAGTTTGACTTTACTATTATTAGTGAATCTACAATAAAAGAAGATGATTTTAAGAAAGTATTATCTTCACTTAATTATACAAATTCTAGGGATGCTAGAAATTTACGAAGATACTATAATATTGCTAAAGATAATAAAGAATGCTATGAAAGCTTAAGTAAAATTAATAGAATATTATATGGTAAATCTATTAACTTAATTCAAAAACGTGAAAAGTCAAAAGTTCTTGTAAAGGGAACTGATAATAAATTAAGGGAAAGTGAAAGAAATGCAGCCTAACCAGTTTGATAGATTAGAAATATTAGTAGGAGAAGATAACGTAAAAAAACTTCATGATAAAAAAATTTTAATAGTAGGACTTGGTGGCGTTGGTGGTTATGTTACAGAATCTCTTGCTAGAAGTGGTATTGGTAATATTACTCTAGTTGATTATGACACTGTTGATATTACTAATTTAAATAGACAGATTATAGCTTTACATTCAACTATTGGTAAAAAGAAAGTAGATTTATTTAAGAAAAGAATTACTGATATAAATAAAGATTGTATTGTGAATACATGTGATTTATTTATATCTGATGATAACTATTTAGATATTTTTAATAATGAATATGATTTTATAATTGATTGTTGTGATAGTATTAAGGCTAAGAAATTATTATTAAAAGAATCGATTGAAAGAAATATTAATTATATATCAAGTATGGGTACAGCAAATAAGATTGATCCTACAAAATTAGCAATAGTTGAACTAAGTAAAACTGTAAATGATCCAATAGCAAAATTAATGCGTAAGTACATTAAAGATGAAGGTATTAAAGATAAAATTATGGTCCTATCTTCAACTGAATTACCAAAGAAAAATGGAAATAAACTTGGTTCTAATCCTTTTGTTCCACCAGTGGCAGGTTTATTAGTAGGAAACTATGTAGTGAGTAAACTACTTGACAATAATTTACAAAATAATTGACATATTGTGTCGATTTTTTTTTAAACCCTTGATTAATGAAAAATTTATGTATATAATTTAATTAAGATATGGAGGAAGAAAAAATGGAAAACGAAAAGAAAGAAAACAAAAATCAAAAAAAGATTATCGCAATTGTAGCATTATTGGTTTTAGTATTAGTAGTAGCAGGATCTTATGCTTGGTTAAGAATTAGTGTTGGGCCAGCACAAAAAGTAAATACAATTAAGGCAGGTACAATGTCACTTAGACTAGATGAATCATCAACTGAAGGAATTTCATTAGTTAAACAAATTCCTAAGAGTTATACACAAGGAATTACAACAACAAAATATACATTCTCATTAGTAAATGAAGGAACATCAGATAGTGATTATACTATTTCATTAAATGATGTAGCAAAATATATTGATGATAGTAATAATGAAACTACTATTACTTCTGCAAATAAACTAAGTGATAATATCATTAGAATTATGATTCTAAAAAATGGTGAAGCTGCATCACCAGAAAAAACAAGATTATTATCTGAAGATCCAGGTAGAGTAATTGATACTGGTACTATTCCAGGAAACTATAGTGCTGATAATAGAATTGATTATGTTGTACAAGTATGGATTGATTCTAAAGCAGGAGACAATGGTACTCAAGATAGTGTTATGAATAAACTATTTAGTTCACAATTAACTGTAGATGCAATTCAATCACATCAATAAAAAATAATAAAGTGTTAGTTAATCTAACACTTTTTATATGTAAAAAATTGGCTTATTAGTTGCTACAATATTTTTGTTATTACCAGTTTTAATTGATTCTTCATTGATATTATCATCTTTTAAGATGCTTGCAATTTTAAACATTGATTTTGCATTATTAACCATTGGTTTTACTTGTTGTACTATTGGTATAGCCTGATTTATTATTCCAAGGGATTTCTGTGTATTAGATAAAATATTTCCCCAATTAAAACTACTTGCAGTTCTCATTGCTCCAGTTCTTCCAAGTAATCGGCTAATTAGACTAGGTCGTACTAAATTTTGATACATATATGGATTATTAAACATGAAAAACACCTCTAAAATAGTATATGATATATGATATATATTGTTATACAAAAAAGATTGTTTCTAATATACTTTTGTGTTATACTATATTATAAGAAAGAATAGAAAGAGGGAGATATATGGAAACTGCAATGAAACCATTTATTGTTATATATCATATTGTTAGTTCAATTTTAAGCTATCCCTCTAGACTTATAAAATCATCTTCAGATTCTTTGCAAGAAGGAATTGAAGATGCTAGACTTAATAGTAGTAAAAGTAAGAATACGGTATCTGGTACAGCAATAGAGCCTGAACAATCTCCAGATAACTTTGTAGGTATAAGAAAACAACAAAAAGCAGTTAAGCCATTATTATCTTATCGCTATACTATAATAAATAGTAATAATAAGAAAGTTAAGGGTACATTTGAGGCGGAAAGTGAAAGCGATGTTAGAACTTTTTTAACAAGTCAAGGATATGTTGTTGAGAGCGTTGAACTTAGAAAACCGTATGATATAGATCTTGGGGGAAATGGAAAAATAAAGGCTTCAGCACTAGCTTTTGCCTTAACACAATTATCAACATATATAAAAGCAGGTATTCCATTAGTAGATGGTGTTAGAATTCTTTCTAAACAGTCAAATAGAGTAAATGAGAAGAAAGCATATGAAAGAATTGTATATGATTTATTGAAGGGTGAAAATTTTTCTGATGCATTACAAAAGCAAGATAAAAAATTCCCTAAATTATTAATTAATATGGTAAAGACTGCAGAAATGACAGGAGATTTGCCAACAGTACTTGATGATATGGCAGACTACTATACATCAATAGATCAAACTAGAAGACAAATGATAAGTGCATTAACTTATCCTGCAGTAGTTTTAGTAATGGCTTTTGGTGTTATGATGTTTATGTTACTTTATTTAGTTCCTCAATTTGTAGAATTATTTGAAAGCCAAGATGCAACGCTTCCAGCTATAACTATTTTTGTTATTGATGCTAGTAATTTTGTTAAGGCTAATTATATTTGGATTCTATTAGGAGTTGTTGGTAGTATAGCATTAGTTTATTATTTATATAAGAATGTTGATAGTTTTAGAGCAGGAGTTCAAACATTCTTGATGCATATGCCAGTAATTGGAAATATCATAATATATAATGAAGTTGCAACATTTACAAAAACATTTGCCTCATTACTTAATCATGGTGTATTTATAACAGATAGTATGGAAGTATTATCACGAATAACTAATAATGAAGTATATAAGAAAATTATAAATAATACAATCAATAATCTTGGTAAAGGTGAATCAATTTCTTCTTCATTTAAAGGAGAATGGGCTTTTCCTATCATCGCATATGAAATGCTAGTAACTGGTGAAAATACAGGTCAACTTGGAGTTATGATGGAAAAAGTTGCAGATCATTTCCAAAATTTACATAAAAACCTAGTTGCACAATTAAAGAGTTTAATTGAACCTATAATGATAGTTTTAATTGCGGCAATTGTTGGTGTTATATTAATATCTATTATTTATCCAATGTTTGATATTTATGGAAAAATTCAGTAGGTGATTACAACATGGAAATATTTTATATAGTTTTATTCTTTATAATTGGAACATATTTTGGATCATTTTTTACAGTAGTAGGATTAAGATTACCTAAGAAAGAAGATTTCGTATTCTCAAGAAGTAGATGTGATGAGTGTTCTCATGAATTATCTCTTCTTGAAATGGTTCCAATATTATCATATCTTGTATTAGGTAGAAAATGTCACCATTGTAAAGCTAAAATTGATCCATTATCTACTTATGTAGAATTCTTTACAGGATTATTATTTGCACTATCATATTATAGTTTTTCTTTTTCAATAGAACTAGTGATTGCTCTTGGAATAGTATCACTATTATCAATTATCTTAGTAAGTGACTTAGTATATTTAATAATACCTGATGAAGTTCTAATATTTTTTAGTATATACTTCATAATTGTTCAGTATTTTAATATTGGATTACTAGGTACTTTATATCATATAGGAGTAGGATTATTCTTATTCTTAATTATGTATGTAATAATGCTAATTGGAAATAAAGTGTTTAAAAAAGAAAGCCTTGGTGGCGGAGATATAAAATTAATGTTTGTTTTTGGACTTGTTTTAGATCCATTACTTGGAGTATTATCAGTATTTTTAGGTAGTTTTTTTGCATTACCTATGGCATTATTCCTATATTATTCTAATAATGAAAAAGTAGTTCCTTTTGGTCCTTTTCTTTTAATAGCATTTGCATTTATCTATTTTGTAAAAATAGATCCTATAGATATTATTAATTGGTTATGTTTATAGAAAGTATTACTTTCTTTTTTTTTGATTTTATTATATGATATAGGCAAGGTGAAGTTTATGAAGAAGAATCTAACAATATTACCTGCAGATACATATACTGTAGTTAATAAAACAATTATTAATAGTAATGATAAAAAGATAGTAACGATGTTATATCAACCAATAATTGGTTATACTGCATCTAGTCTTTATTTTACTTTAATAGATGATTTAGATAAATTGGAATTAATTAGTGATGATTTAACACATCATCATTTAATGGCTACTATGCAATTAAAGTTAGATTCTATAGTTGAAGCAAGAGAAAAACTAGAAGCAATTGGCTTATTAAAAACATATGTAAAAAAAGGATCTATTAATCATTATGTTTATCTATTATATTCACCATTATCTGCTATAGAGATATTTAATCATCCCATCTTAAATGTAGTTTTATATAACAATTTGGGAAAAACAGAATATGATAAGTTGAAAGAAGTTTACAAAGTACCAAAAATTAGTTTAAAAGAATATACTGATGTTACATTGTCTTTTAATGATGTATTTTCTACTGTTGCTGGTAAGAGTAATATTGTATGTGATGATATTATTAAAAAGGATAAGAATAGTTTAATATTAAATGAGTGTATTGATTTTGATTTTATTATTTCATCTATTCCTAATGAAATGGTTAATACTAGATGTTTTACTTCTGATGTAAAAGAACTAATTAATGCTTTAGCTTTTACATATAATATAGATGATAAAGCAATGGTATCATTAGTTAGAGACTCTCTTAATGAAAAAGGACTTATCGATAAGACTCTACTTAGAAAATCATGTAGAAATTATTATCAATTTGAGGAAGCCGGAAGATTACCAACACTTGTATATAATAAACAGCCAGATTATTTGAAAAAACCAGAAGGAGATAATAGTAAATGGGCTAAAATGGTTTATACATTTGAGAATATATCTCCATATGATTTTTTACGAGCAAAGTATAAAGGTGCTGAACCAACTAGTAGAGATTTAAAACTAGTAGAATCATTATTAATTGATCAGAAACTTGTTCCTGGAGTTGTTAATGTCTTACTTGCTTATGTCTTAAAGATAAATAATCAAAAACTTAATAAAAACTATATAGAAACAATAGTAGGACAATGGAAAAGATTAAATATAGAAACTGTAGAAGATGCAATGAAGATTACATTAAAAGAACATAAATCAGTTAAGAAAATGATGAATAAAGTTCCTCAAGTTAAGAATAAAACTGAGAAGAAAGAAACACTTCCAGCGTGGTTTGATAAAGATATTGATAAAGTAAATCCAAATTCAGATGAACAGCTAGAATTAGAAAAAATACTAAAAGAACTTGTATAATTTTAAAAAATGTGGTATAATATATGCACTAAAAGAATTGAGGGTGGTTTGGATGAAAAAGGAAATTAAATATCGTGTTAAATCGATAATTGAGGTTTTAGTGTTTCTAGGTGTTATGACTGCATTTTGGTTTGGGCCAAGAGAAAATCTTGCAGCAGATATGTCTCGTAGTATAAATGATCATTATATGAATAAAAGAATTACTGTTAATACTAATAAAGAATTAACATTTGATAATAAAACAAATTTTACAATTACGAATAAAATGGATATAGAACAAAACTATGAAATAGTTATTATCAGTGATTATAAAAAGATGAGAAAAAATAATTGTACTGCGATTGAAAACAATTACTTAAAATATAAGTTAAATGATTTTGAAGAAAAAAACTTAAGTGTAGAAGGAGTTATTTATACTGGTATTTTACAACCTAATGAGAAAAAAGACTTCTCTATAAATATTTCTTTAGATACACAAAACAAATTAAATGATGCTTGTTATTATCCAGTAATTAAAGCATCAACTTTCTATAAAATATAAATTCTTGTAATTTATATTTTATTATGGTATTATTTAGTAGGTAGAATATTATAGAGGGATATACATATGTTAAGAAAGATTTTTACAAATGAATTTAATTATATAGTTAGAGATATAAAGTCAAATGAAGAGTTTATGAAAACAAAGTCTAAAGCGCATCATGGAATTAATAGATATAATCATTTAGAGAGAGTAGCATTTTATACTTTTATTGTAACTAAATGTTTAAGGCTTAATTATATTGAAGCAACAAGAGCGGCTTTTTTACATGATTTTTTTATTGATGATGTAGAACATATGTCTACTATTAAGGCTTTAAGAAGACATCCAAGATGTGCTTTAGATAATTCTAAAAAGTATTTTGATTTGACACCACTTCAAGAAGATATTATACTAACTCATATGTTTCCTGTTACATTTACGCCACCAAAGTATTTTGAAAGTGTTATAGTTGATGTAATTGATGACATTGCAGGTATATATGAAAAATATAAGAGTAGTTCTAAGGAATTAAAAGCCGCATTAACATATATATTTATGCTTACTATTAACTTTATTAAAAAATAAAGTTAGTTATGTTTCCGTAGCTCAGTAGGATAGAGCAATCGCCTCCTAAGCGATAGGTCGTGAGTTCGATTCTCGCCGGGAACACCATCTAATAATTATTAAGAACTAGAAAAGTTCTTTTTTAGTATATCTTGATTTTTTAAATCTTTTTTAGTATAATACAACCACAAAAGGAGTGGCCTTTATGGATAATGATGAAGTATTAGTTAGTGTTGCTAGTTCCTTTGTTGATAGGGATTTGGAGCAAGCATTATGTTTTATTTCAAAAGGAAGCAATACTTACGCATCGGTAATATTTTGTATCGAAAACGATACTAGTTTATTAGGTGACAAGAAAATGATAAATCAAACTGATATAGAAGTTCAAGTAGATTTAGATAATTAAACAGTAAAAGTTGATACAGTTACAAAAAGTGGTTCAATACTTACTGACAAAGATGGTTATGAAACTCAGAATATATGGGAAGATAGAAAAATGGAATACTATATGGTATTAACTGATCAGAATGGTAAATATTTACAATGCGAATCATTTGTTTCAAAAACATATACTGTATCAATTGATACAAAAGATGGTTCTAGAGGTCATAGTAACTTTGAAGAAAATAGACTTGATAAGAATAGAATTGATGTGGTAGATGAATATTCAATTATTGATGGTTATCCAGTAGAAAAGGAATTAAAATCATTTGTAAAAATTATATATAATCCAAAAAAATAGATCATAATGATCTATTTTTCTATTAAATTATTACAAATATATCCTAAATCTTTATATTCTTTTTGATATCTTGATTTTTGTATTTCACTAGTTATTGTCCATAACAAAATACTATATTTTCTATGCATTTTATAATAGAACATTGGATTAATCATCTTTTTGTTAATTGCTAAAAAGTTAGGTCTTAAATATTTAATTGGAAGTTTTGTTTTAAAAAGAAAATTAACAAATTTATTATCATATTGATAGTCTAATAATAAACCTATTGGATATTTTTTCTTAGTTTTTCTTTTAATTTTTTTCATTATAACTGGATTAAATGATTTTAATAATATATCTCCTTCATAATCTTTTAAATCTTCTAGTAGCTTATTTACAAGTTCTTTTTCTCCTGTTACTTTAGGAGTTTTTATTTCGATATCTAATAACACTTTTCCATCAACTAGATCTAATACTTCTTTTAATGTTGGTATTTTTTGTTTTGTTTTTAATAGGCATAGTTTTTTTATCTCATCGTATCTAGCATCACATATATTAATATCTTTTCCAGTCATTCTTTTTAAATTATCATCATGAAATACTATTAAGACATTATCTTTTGTTAAATGAATATCAAATTCTATAGGATAATTTTCTTTCAAAGCAGTTTTAAATGCAAGCATTGAATTTTCTGGTATATTTTTATTATTCCATACTCCTCTATGAGCAATAGTTATGTTTTCCAACATAAGTTTCACCTCTTTTTTTATTCTATCATAAATAATTAAATATTTGTAAAAAACTTTATTAGTGGTAAATTTATAGAAATATGCTATAATAATATTAGTAACGAGGAGGATTTTATGAGACTAATTAAAAACAATGATAATCCTATAAATGATTTAAAAATAGTTAATCAATTACGTTGTCTAGGTATAGATATGATTCATGAGTCAGGTAGTGGACATCCAGGCATTGTTTTGGATGCTGCACCAACTCTATATACATTATATGCTAAACATCTTAAATTTGATGTTAATAATCCTAATTTTATTAATAGAGATAGATTTATTATGTCTGCTGGACATGGTTCTGCTTTATTGTATTCAACATTATATATGGCTGGATTTGATTTTGAATTAGAAGATTTAAAGTCATTTAGAAAAGTTGATTCAAAAACTCCTGGTCATCCAGAATTAAATACAAGTATTGGTATAGATATGACTACTGGATTACTTGGACAAGGTTTTGCAACAGCAGTAGGTATTTCTATGGCAGAAGCTAGACTAGAAGAAGAATTTGGAAAAGATTTAATTAATTTTAATACTTATGTACTTTGTAGTGATGGAGACTTAGAAGAAGGAATAAGTTATGAAGCAGCTTCACTTGCAGGTAATTTAAATCTTAACAAATTAATAGTTTTATATGACTCTAATGATATATCTATTGATGGAGAAGTTAAGAATACATTTACAGATAACATTGAATTAAGATTTACATCACTTGGTTGGAACTATATAAAAGTAAGTGATGGTGAAGATGTTGATATGATATCTAAAGCTATTACTGAGGCTAAGAAATCAGTTAAACCTACATTAATAGAAATTAAAACAATTATTGGTAAATATTCTAAAGATGAAGGAACTAATAAGATACATAGTGCTTCTTTAGATGATAGTAGTATTTCATATATAAAAGAAAAATTAAATGTAAGAGATATACCATTTAATGTTACAACTGATTCTATTGAAGATTTTCAATTTATGATTGGTGAAAGAAATTGTGATTTAGTATCTAACTTTGAAGAAAAGTTTAATTTGTTAGATATAGAAAAACAAGAAAAATTACAACAAATAATTGATTGTAATTATAAAATAGATTTAAAAGACTTTATTTACGATAAACCAGAAGAAGATATGGAATCATTAAGAGATGCATCAAGTAAAGTATTATCATATATCGTTAAAAATAATGATATAGTAATGGGTGGAAGTGCTGATTTATTTGCTTCAACAAAAACATATGTTGATGGAGTAGGAGATTTTTCATCTAAGAATTATTTAGGTAAGAATATTTTCTTTGGAGTAAGGGAACATGTTGCTGCTGCAGTAATAAATGGTCTTGCATTAGTAGGATATCGTAGTTATCTAGGAACATTTTTAGCATTCTCAGATTATATGAGACCTGCACTTAGAATGTCTGCTATACTTGATTTACCAGTTACTTATATATATACACATGATTCAATTAGTGTTGGAGAAGATGGAATTACTCATGAACCTGTAGAACATCTAGCAAATCTTCGTGCTATACCTAATTTAGAAGTATTTAGACCATGTGATTCTAATGAAGTAGTTGGTGTATATAAAACAATAATGAAAAAAGAACATGGACCAAGTGTTATTTCACTATCTAAAACAACGCTTCCTATTTTAGAAACTACTAGTTCTTCAGGTGTAGAATTAGGAGCATATATAGTTAAGAAAGAAGCAAGAAAATTAGATGGAATTATTATTTCAACAGGAGAAGAAGTTCACCAAGCAATTGAAGTAAGTAAAAGATTAAATTCTAAAGGATTAGATATTAGAGTTGTAAGTATGCCATCTATTAAAAGATTCTTAGAACAAGATGATACTTATAAAGAAGAAATAATACCTGTAGGAATTAAGAAAATAGTAATAGAAGCAGGTAGTTCAATGTCATGGAATCGATTAATATTTAATCCTAAATATATAATTTCTTTAGATGAATTTGGTTGCTCTGGATCAAGAGATGATGTCTATAAAAAATATGGATTTGATATAGATAGTCTAGAAGAAAAGATAGAAAAATTATTAAAATAGTATAATTCGACAAAAAAATACTCTTATAACTAGTAAACTATTATTGGTGAGATGTTATGAGAGTATTTTATGTTTTTAAAATAAAAGAAGAATTCAAATATTTATATAAAAATAATTATTCTTCTCTTTATAATTTATTAAAACACATATATTATCTTGGAAAAGAAGATTATAATTATGGAGAAAACATATTCTATCAATTAACTGATAAAATAGATAAATCTTTATATGATAGAACATTATTTATAAAACTTCATAAAGAAATACCATATAGTAAGAGAAATGATATTCATATAATGAATAATTTATATAGAGATGAAGTTAGTAGATTAATAATAAAAAATAGTTATATGAAAATAGAGTCTGAATCAAGTTATTCATCATTTTTTGGATATTTATCTAATTTAGATGATAATTTCTTTGTATGTGATTTTACTTATAGTGACTTTTTTTTCTTAGATGGCATAAAAACCCTTGTCTAAATAATATATTTTTAGTAAAATAACAAATGAGGAGTGATATTATGTTACATGATATTTTATTAATAGTAATTGGATTGATTATAGGATTAGTTATAGGTTTCTTTGGTGCTAGAGCATTTATGAAAAAGTATTTAAAGAAAAATCCTCCAATTAATGAAGATATGATTAAAAATTTAATGATGCAAATGGGTAGAAAACCTAATCAAAAACAAATTAATCAAATGATGAAAAATATGAATAAGTATATGTAAAAGAAGATAGTAAAATATCTTTTTTTTTGTTATACTAAGACTAGTTGGTGATAATATGAAAGACTTTAAAGAAAAATTAGCAAATACTCCTACAAAACCAGGGAGTTATCAAATGAAGAATAAAGATGGGGTAATTATATATGTTGGTAAAGCAAAAAATTTACAAAGAAGACTTAGAAGTTATTTTACAAGGACTGTTACTGGAAAAACTAAAATGTTAGTTGATGATATTGATGATTTTGAATATATTGTAACTTCTTCTGAATTAGAATCATTAATATTAGAAATAACTCTAATAAAAAAATATGATCCAAAATATAATATTTTGTTAAGAGATGATAAAACATATCCATATATTGAACTTACTAAAGAAAAATATCCTAGACTTAGAGTAGTTAGAAATGTAAAGAAAAAAAGAAATTTAAACTATTTATATGGACCATATCCTAATGTAAGTGCTGCAAGAAAAACAGTAGATATGTTAAATAGATTATATCCATTAAGAAAATGTGAAAGATTAAAAAAAGAAGTTTGTTTGTATTACCATATACATGAATGTTTAGGATATTGTCAAAAACAAGTAGATGAAGAAGAAATAAGTAAAATGACAAGTGAAATTGTTTCTTTCTTAAAAGGTAATGCTTCTATAATAATTGATAAAATAACTTTTGAAATGAATAAAGCATCAGAAAAGATGAATTATGAAAGAGCAAAAGAATTAAAAGAAATGTTAGATGATATTAATATTACTTTAAATAAACAAAAAATAGATTTAAATGATAATTATAATTTTGATCTAGTAAATTATTATCAAGATAAGAATTATTTATCAGTACAAGTATTCTTTATTAGAAATGGATTATTAATGGGAAGACATGAAGAAATTATTTCTTCTATTAATAGTGATGAAGAAATAGTTGAATATATTATTAAATTTTATGAAAAGAATCCTATACTTCCTAAAGAATTATATGTTCCTGATACTATAGATACTAATATATTAGAAGATTATTTAAAGATAAAAGTAAATACTCCTAAGAGAGGAAAAATTTATTCATTAATGAAATTAGCATTAGAAAACTCAATTGAAAAATTAAATGCTGAAGAAGAAACAATAAAGAAAAATGATAGAGAAAGACTTAATGCATTAGAAGAACTTAAAACTTTACTTAATTTAGATAGTGTTTCACGTATGGAGTCATTTGATAATTCACATTTATTTGGAACTTTTTATGTAGGTGGTATGGTTGTATATGAAGATTTTCTTCCTTTAAAAGATGAATATCGTAAGTATAAAATATCTACAGAAGTAAAAGATGATTTATCTGCTATGAAGGAAGTATTATATAGAAGATATTATAAAGTTTTAATGGAAAATTTACAAAAACCAGATTTAATTGTTATGGATGGAGGAAAAACACAAATTAGTGTTGCTAAAGAAATAATTGATTCCTTAGGACTTAATATTCCAATTATTGGACTTGTCAAAAATAGTAAACATAAAACTAGTGAGATAATGAATCAAGATTTTCAAATATTAAATGTTTCTAAAGATAGTAGTTTATTCTTATTTTTAACACGTATTCAAGATGAAGTGCATAGATATGCAATTACATATCATAGAAATATTAAATCAAAAGGAGCCTTATCTTCGCTTCTTGATGTTGTTCCAGGTATTGGGGAAGTAAAGAAAAAAGAATTATTAAAGAGATTTGGTTCATTAAAAAGAATAAAAGAAGCTTCAATTGAAGAATTAGAAGATATACTAAATAAAGATGTAAGTGAAAAATTAATTTCATATCTTAAAGATATGTAGTATAATTGTATTGAAAGTAGGGATTATATGAATAAAAAAGGTTTTACAATGATAGAGTTATTAGCAACTATTGTTATATTGGGTGTATTATCAACTATAGGTGTAGTTAGTGTTACAAGATATATTGGACAATCAAAAGTTAAATCATATAAAATGATGTCTCAATCAGTATATGAAGCTGCAATGAATTGTATAGTTCAGAATAAGTGTGATGCTCCTTCTGAAACTGTTTCTTCTACATATACTACAGAAGAATTAATTAATCTAGGATACATAAAGAAATTAGAAGATCCTGGTAGTAAAAATAAAACTTGTTCAGGAACAGTAGTGGTAAATCAACAAGGACATGCTGATTTTGAGTATAAAAACTATTATTATGTAGTATCACTAAAGTGTCCTAGTGGATTAGAAGCAACATTAGTTTGGCCATATTCAAAAAGTGTTGAAGTAGATGATATTATTAATAATAAATCATCTAATTTAAATGATTTTAAAACATTAAATCCATAAAGGGAAGAATTATTTCTTCTTTTTTGTTATAATAGATATAGAAAAAGAGGTAGTATTATGTCACAGATAAAAGTAATGGATGAAGTTCTTGCTAATAAGATTGCAGCAGGAGAAGTAGTAGAAAAGACTATGAATGTTGTTAAAGAGTTAGTTGAAAATTCAATTGATGCAAAAGCAACAGAAATATTTATTAGTTTAGTTGATTCAGGTGTAAAAGAAATAAAAGTAGAAGATAATGGTATTGGTATGGATAAAGAAGATGCAACACTTGCATTCTCACGTCATGCTACTTCTAAATTAAAAGATTTAGATGATTTATTTAATATTTCATCATTAGGATTTAGAGGTGAAGCACTTCCATCAATCGCAGCTGTTTCTAATGTTATCTTGCAAACATCTAAAGATGATGTTGGAACTAAAGTATATATTTCAGGTGGAAAAGATATTAAAGTAGAAAAATCTGATTTAAGTAAAGGGACAACAATTACTGTTAGAAATTTATTCTATAATACACCTGTTAGATTAAAATATTTAAAGAACTTATATACAGAACTTGCTAATACCGTAGAATATATTGATAAAATGGCTTTATCTTATCCTAATATTAAATTTAGATTAACAAATAATGGAAATAAGTTAATAGAAACAACAGGCAATGGAGATTTATTAAAAGTTATTTATGATATATATGGTGCCGA
>CACZTK010000092.1 GCA_902784095.1 uncultured Erysipelotrichaceae bacterium
TAAATGCATATCATCCTGATATTATTGAATACTCATATAAAAAACGAGTATGGATAACATCTCCAACTACATTAATTTCAACTTTAACTGTTGTTGAAATGATAGTTAAGAATATTGAAAGAGATAAATATACTTCAATTATTCATGAAGAGTTAAATAAACTTGGATTAGAATTTTCAAGGTATAGAGAACGTTGGGATAAATTATCTCGTAGTATTCAAGCTGTTAATAAAGATGTTGAAAATGTTTCTATTACTACAGATAAAATTACTAAGAAATTTGAGTCAATTAATAAAGTAGAAGTAAATAAATTAGAACATTCTGAAGAAAAAGAATAGTTCTTTTTTTTATGCATAAATATAAGTAGGGTGTTAATATGCTTTTTAGATTACTTTTTGGTGTTTTTGGTTTCTTTTTAATGGTAGTTGGATTTTGTTATTTAATCATTTATATAAATTTATTTTCTTTTGGTTATACAATTGATGAATATTTTTCTTATTTGGTGACAAGATATGAATGTTGGTTATTAATTGTAGGCATTGTTATAGAAATATTTGTTATTTTTGGAAAGGGGAAGTCTAATGTTAAATGTTTATGATATATTAATAAATTTTCAAGATAGTAATAGAGTATATGAGTTTTTTGAATGGAACGAAGATGATGGAATAGAACATATAAAGAGAATACCTCTTATTAAAATTAATAGTAATTTCTTAGATAAAATATTAAAATACAAAATAATTATAGATACAGAGTTTTTATCAAATATATATAAAAAGACAGAAATATATAGTGATTACAAGACTATTCAGGTCGATTATGCTTGTTTATTTACTGATGGTTATAAAGTAGTAGGTGTGGAATTTAATAAAGATGGTAATTTGCTATTTAAAAGTTCTTTATTATTGGATGAGGAAGATGAAGTATTAGATTTAAGTAATAAACTTAAAATTACAAATATTAAGTATAATAAAGTAAATAGAAAAGTGGAAGAAGTATTTTTAACTAGAAGAGAAGAATATAGAAGGGTATTTTTATTACAAGAACTAAAGTCTGCTAAAAAGAAAATGAACTATGATAAAATTAATTATATTTATGGAGAAGTTTTTCCACTAGATAAAAAAAATGAAGAAGAAAAATACAATGTTTTAATAGAAGATATTAATAGTAATTATAGAGAGTGTTATAACAAGCTATTTAATATTTTAAAACTTGTGCATTCAATGAAAAAGACTACAAATTAGTAGTCTTTTCTATTCATAATCTATCATCATTGCTTCTTTTATTTTCTTCATATTTTCTTTAGCTCTATTTCTAGCAAATATGGTTCCTTCTTCAAGAATTTTATCAACTAGTTCTGGGTTATCTTCATATTGTTTTCTTCTTTCTTTAATTGGATCTAGAAGTTTATTTATATTTTCAATAAGTTGTTTTTTACATGCTACACATCCACGAGAACCATTTTTACATTCGCTACATACAGCTTTTAATTCATCTTCTGGAGTTACTAATTTGTGATAATAATAAACCATACAAATATCAGGGTTAGCTGGATCATCTTTTTTAATTTTATTAGGATCAGTTACTGCTCCCATTACTTTTTTAGAAATAGTTTCATAGTCATCTACTAAGAAAATAGCATTTCCTAAACTTTTTCCCATCTTTTCATTGCCATCAAGACCTTTTAATCTTGGAGCATTACTAAGATATTGTTCAGGTTCTTTTAAAATATCACCATATATGTTATTAAACTTACGTACTATTTCACGACATTGTTCTAGTAAAGGTAATTGATCATCACCAACTGGAACGACTTCACCACCAAAGATTGTAATATCAGCAGCTTGTGATACAGGATAACCTAAGAAGCCATAAGTGATACTTTCACCATCCTTACCAAATAATTCCTTCTTTTGAGCAACTTCACTTTTTACAGTTGGATTTCTAAATAAGCGTGAAACAGTTACTAAGTTAGAATAGAACACTGTTAGTTCTGCAATCTCTGGTATCCTTGATTGAATAAATAAATGAACTTTATTAGGATCAACTCCTATTGCAAGCAAATCCATTGTTATTTCTTTTACATTACGTCTTACTTTTTCTGGATTATCAAAATTATCTGTTAATGCTTGTACATCTGCTATCTCTAAGAAAAACTCATATTCATCTTGTAATTTAACATAGTTTTGTCCAGCTCCAAATAAATGTCCTAAATGTAAGTTTCCTGTAGGACGTAGTCCCGTAAGAATAGTTTTTTTCATACAAATCACTTTCCATTTCTTCTTTTATTTTATCATATTAATTAATTGTAGAAAAGAATTCCTGCTTAATTTTAAAAAAAATCTTAAAAAAAAGATGTAATATTACAGAGGTGTAGTAAAATTTGAAAAATAATAAGATTATGTATTTTCTTTTATTTATTATTTTAAATGATATAGTTATAAATACTTTATTAGTTTTTTTGTTGTATAAATTAGGATATATTAAGCCTATGTTAGTAATATCCTCAGGAGTAGATATTTTAGAAATGAAATTTTTAAAGTATAAGTATATATTTTTTTCTATAGTTTTTATTATTGAATTTATTACAATTCTTTTGATTAGAAAAAAATTATACAAAATAAAGAACTTAAACGATAATAAATTTATTTTAATATCATGTCATTTATGATACAATATTTATATAAATTCAAATTATGGTGATAAGTATGAAATATATTTTATTGTTAGATTTTTCTGAAACATGTAGTGATTATGGATTAGCTATGTATTTAAAATCAGTACAGAATACATTGAGTATTATTCACTTTGTTGTACCAGCAATTCTTATAGTTATGGCAGCAATTAATTTAACTCAATTAATGCTTAATCCAGATGATTCACAAAAGAAAAAAATTAAATCTCTAAGAAACAAGTTTATTGCGGCCATAATAGTATTTTTTATACCAATGTTATGCAATGTTTTTTTTAGTTTAATACCTGATAGTTTTGATATAGCAAATTGTTGGAAAGTAGCGAGAGAAACATCTAATTAGGCATATAATATTGACAAATGGCCATAATATATTTATAATATAGTTGACTTTGAAGGAGAAAAGTAGGAAAGAATTTTATTCTTAGCGAATTAGGGATGGTGTGAGCCTGATAATAAAACTTTCACGAAAGAACACTCTGGAGTTGCTTACCGAAAAGATTTTCTTAGTAGACTAAGCCGGAATGTATACCGTTATAATACAAACTAAGGTGATTATTAAGGATTTTCCTTTATAATAAATTGGGTGGTACCGCGGAAGTTAACACTATTTCGTCCCTTTGTGGAGAAATAGTGTTTTTTGTTTTTAGGAGGATTATTATGATAGAGAAAGAAAAACTAAAAAAGTATGCAAATCTATTAATGTTTGATATGAATGATAATGAGTATGATACTTTACAAAAAGAGTTTTCAACTATTTTAAAACATATGGATTTAATAGGTGAAATTCCAAATATTAGTGAAGTTAGTCCTATGACATTTCCATTTGTAAATGATGATGTTAGTTTACGTGAAGATGAAATAGGTGATTACTTAACTACTGGAGAAGTATTAGAAAATACTCATCATCAAGCAAATGATCAAGTAAAACTTCCAAAAGTAGTAGGAGGTGAAGAATAATGCATATCTTAGATAAAAGTTTAGAAGAAATTCATGAGGCATTAAAAAATGGAGAAACTACAAGTAAAGAATTATTAGAAGAATCATTAAAAAGAGCACATTCATCTCAAGAAGAAATTAATGCTTTTGTAACTATATGTGATGATGTTAAAGATAAAGATATAACTGATAATGTTTTATCTGGTATTCCATATGCTGCTAAAGATAATTTATCTACTAAGGGAATTTTAACTACAGCATCTTCTAATATTTTAAATAACTATGTTCCAGTATATGATGCTACATGTATTAAAAAATTAAAGAAAGCAAAAGCAGTTATGATGGGAAAAACAGTTTTAGATGAATTAGGTATGGGTGGTACTGGTACTACAGGACATACTGGTATTGTTAAAAATCCTTGGGATACTTCTCGTATGACAGCAGGTTCTTCTGCAGGAAGTGCTGCTTGTGTTGCTAAAGGAATTGTTCCTTACGCATTAGGTACTGATACAGGAGATTCTATTAGAAAGCCAGCTGGTTATTGTGGAATAGTTGGTTTTAAACCTACATATGGATTAGTATCTAGATATGGATTATTTGCATTTGCATCAAGCTTAGATCATATAGGATGTTTAACAAGAAGTGTTAAAGATGCAGCATATGTAATAGATTGTATTAAAGGTAAAGATATTAATGATATGACTTCTTTTGATTCATCAAATATAAAACTAGTAGAGAATTATTCAACTAATGTTAGTGGTAAAAAATTATTTTATATAAAAGAATTAGTAGAAGAATTAAAAAATGATTCTAATAAAGAATATTATGATAATTTTATGAAAGTTGTTGAATATGCTAAAGAATGCGGAATGGAAGTTTATGAAGAAAGTATTGATGAAGTAATTCTTAGAAGTTTATATCCAGCATA
>CACZTK010000093.1 GCA_902784095.1 uncultured Erysipelotrichaceae bacterium
GGAACAACAACTCTATTAGTAAATAGAACAGAAGATGTATCAGTTTCATCAAGTGCGAATAAAACCTTGAATTTAAATGGAAAAACACTAAATGGTAAGATAACTAATGATGGAGTAATTACAATTAATGCAGCAAATTCAACAATTTATAAAGGTGGAATAGAAAATCATAAAATATTGGTGCTAAATAATGGTACACTTAATGCTGGCGTTTGGAATAGAGGAGGAACAATAACAATTAATAATGTCATTGTTACTGCTAGTACTAATATGTATGCAGCAGGAAATTATATATTACATAATTCTGGAGGAACAATGACTATTAATGGTGGTTCAGTAACAACAACTGGAGGGTTACATGCGGTTGTAAATAGCACTATATATTCAACTGGAGCCGCGACATATGTAAATGATGCGACGATTAGTGCACAAGGAGCATCTGCTGCAATGAATTTAGACAATGCAGGAACTATAATATTAAAACAAGTATATGTACCAACAGGTGCTATGACTGGAATTGTATATACTGTATATAGAGTATTTTCTAATGGGCTTCGCGTTCATATGTATAATGCAAATGCTACACATTGTCCAACAATAGCAACTGGTGATGCTAATTGGACTTGGTATACAGCAGCACTTACTAATGATGGATTAGGTAATGTAAGTTATTGTGATACAGTATTTGCAAATCATACTACAACAAGTTCATTAACAACACATTTCTATAATGGTAGTACATATTTAGGTGGATTTGTATGGCCAAGATATTAAAACATCATAAATTTAATTTATGGTGTTTTTCTTTGTTCTTTATATAAAGATATATTTATGATAGAATAGTATTTGACTGGAGATGTTTTACATGAAGAGGAATGATAAGAATTTGCTTATAAGAATGCTTAATAATTATTTTAATTATAATGATGGTATTATTCCTATGTATCCTTGGAGTAATGAAAATCTAGATGAGCTATTTAGATATATTGATGTTAAAGATAAGAAGGTATTATCAGTTATGGCATCATCTGATCAACCTTTACTTGCATATTTAAATGGTGCTAGTGTTGTTGATACATTTGATAGAAATTATTGTACATTATATCATTTTTATCTTAGAAAATGGATAATAGAAAATACAAGTCAAAGGATATTTGAAAGATTTGATGAAAAGTTTATTAAAAAAGTCTTAGAGGTAGCCATTCCTAGAAATGACATAGAAGAATCTGCTTTAATCTTTTGGAGAGTTTTATACAACTCTAGTAGTGAATATGAAATTAATTCTTTAATATTTGATACACCTATAAGAACAAATGATTACTTATTGCCATATTCTAAACGTATAAAAAAAGAAATAGATGATATAGAGTTTGAATTTTATAATATAGATATATTTAAAAATATAGATTTAAAAGGTGATTATGATGTCATAATACTTTCAAACATTTTGGAATGTGCAACTAGTATTGAACAATTGAAAAATGCTAGAAAAAACATTTTAAGATTATTAAAAAATAATGGTGTTGCAGTTTGTTCATATAAAAAGAATAGTATTTCTAGTAAAAATCATATAAAAGAAGTAGATTGTTTAAGTACAAAGTATTATTCTAGTTATTTAAAACTAGAAGAGTTTGGAGTTAAAACTCAAGATGAATATGGTTTCAATGATTTGGGTTATCAATATAGAAAATTAAAAGTTAAATAGGAGGAATTATGAAAAAAATTGTTGAAGTTAAGAATTTAACTAAAAAGTATAAGAATATGACAGCAGTAGATGACTTGTCTTTTGAAGTTAGTGAAGGAGAAATACTAGGACTACTTGGACCAAATGGATCTGGTAAGTCTACAACTATTAACTGTTTATTATCCTTATTAAACTATAGTGCTGGAAATATTAAGATATTTGGTAAGAAAATGGATGTTGATTCTTATGAAATAAAGAAAGATATAGGAGTAGTATTTCAAGAAGTATCTGTCTTTGATGAATTAACAGTATATGAAAATATTGATTACTTTTGTGGATTATATATAAAAGATAAAATTAAGAGAAATGAATATATAGAAGATGCTATTAAGTTAGTTGGATTAGAAAATTTTAAAAAGTATTATCCAAAACAATTATCTGGTGGACTTTTAAGAAGATTAAATATAGCATGTGGAATTGCTCATAAACCAAAATTAATCTTCTTTGATGAACCAACTGTTGCAGTAGATCCACAAAGTAGAAATAATATCTTAGATGGTATTAAAAAATTAAGAGATGATGGAGCAACAATTATTTATACAACTCATTATATGGAAGAAGTAGAAATATTATGTGATAGAATAATTATTTTAGACAAAGGTAAAATTATTGCTAGTGGAACTACTGATGAATTAAAACGTCTTGCAAAGATAGAAGAAAAAATTACTATTGAAGTAGAAAATTTAACTGATAAAGTACTTGCTGATATATCTGATTTGAAACACGTAGAAAATGTTGTTTATAGTGATAATAAACTATTCGTGACATATAGAAAAGGTACTAATAATCTAACTAATATTATAGATTTTTTAAGAAGTAAAAAGATTAATTATAATAAAATATTCTCTGAAAGACCTACTTTAAATGATGTATTCTTAGAACTAACTGGAAAGGAACTTAGGGACTAATGTTTGTTCATAATTTTAAGTATACATTAAAAACTCTTTTTAAATCTAAAGTACTTATATTTTGGACTTTTGCATTTCCACTTATTCTAGGAACTTTCTTTCATTTAGCTTTTAGTGATATTATTGATAGTGAAAAACTAGATATAATTGATATTGCTATTATAAATGATGATAATTTTAAGAATAATGAAGTATTTAAAAATGCTTTTAAAGAGTTAAGTGATAAGAATAATAAAGATAGATTATTTAGGACAAAATATGTTAGTGAAGAAAAAGCAAAAAAACTTTTAGAAGAAGAAAAAGTAGTAGGTTATTTAAAAGTAAAAGAGGATGATATTGATTTAGTATTTATAAGTAGTGGTATTGATCAAACTGTATTCAAGTATGCTTCAGAAGAAATATTACAAACATCAAATATGATTAAGAATCTTAGTGAAGAAGAAATAAAAAAAGAAATTATGAGTAATAATTATAATATAGATTATAAGAAAATTTATGAAAAATCATTTAGTATGATAAACAAGGATAAAGCTAAATTACATAATATTTCTAATGCTAATTTAGATTATTCGATGATAGAGTTTTATACACTTATAGCGATGACTTGTATGTATGGTGGAATACTTTCTTTAACATCTATTAATAATTGTTTAGCAAATATAAGTAACAAAGGAAAAAGAGTAGCTGTTTCTCCTACAAAAAAGAAAACTATTGTATTAAGTAGTTTATTAGCTAGTTATATTGCTCAAGTAGTAGGACTTGCTTTATTATTCCTATATACTATATTTGTATTAGGTGTTGATTATGGAAATAATACTATATATGTGGTACTACTTGGATTAATTGGTAGTTTAGCAGGACTTTCATTAGGTGTATTATTAGGTTCTTTATTAAAAACTAATGAAAATGCTAAAACTGGTATTTTAATAGCAGTTACTATGACAGGTAGTTTCTTTGCTGGAATGTTTGGTATATCTATGAAATATATTATTGATAAAAATATTCCAATTATAAACAAGTTAAATCCTGTTAGTATGATTACTGATGGTTTATATTCATTATACTATTACGATACATTAGATAGATATTTTATGAATATTATAGGATTATTAGTATTTACCATAGTACTTATATTAATATCTATATTTAGTTTAAGGAGGCAAAAATATGACAGTATTTAAAACTTTCTTAAAAATATTAAATAAAAATAAATATATAGTTATAATGTATACAGCAATATTACTAATATTTGGTGGTTTTAACTTTCAAAGTAATGAGCAAAGTATGAGTTTTGTTGCTACTAAACCTAAAGTTATGATTATTAATAAAGATGATTCAAAATTTACTAAGAATTTTGTAAAGTATATTTCTAAAAATTCAAAGATAGTAAAAATAGAAAATGATAAAGAAAAAATTAATGATGCGTTGTTCTACAGAGAAATAAGTTATGTTATATATATACCTGATAATTATGGAGAAGATTTTTTAAATGGTAAAGATATTACTTTAGATGTTAAGAAAACAGGGAATTATGAATCAAGTCTTGCTGAAATGCTTATATCTAGGTACTTAAAAGTTGCTAAAACGTATAGAAATAGTATAAGTGATGAAGAATTATTAATAGATAAGATAAATGAGACTTTATCATTAAAGACCAATATAGAAATCACTTCTAAGTTGGATACTTCAGCTCTTTCAAGAGTAGCATTTTATTATAATTTTGCAAGTTATAGTTTTCTAGCATGCTTAATCTATGTAATATGTTTAATTCTTTCTATATTTAATGGTGAAAAAGTAAGAAAACGTACTTTAATTAGTAGTACAAGTTATAAGAAAACTAATCGAATATTACTATTATCTAATTGTTTGTATGCCAGTGTAGTATGGTTATTATATGTAATAGTTAGTTTCATTCTAATGGGAGATATAATGCTTACTACTAATGGTATTATATATATGATTAATTCATTTATATTTGTATTATGTGCAACAACACTAGCATTCTTCTTAGGAAGTATATTTAATAAAAAAGAAGCAATTAATGGTGTTATGAATGTAGTAGCAATAGGCTCAAGTTTTCTTTGTGGAGCATTTGTTCCTCAATCAATGTTACCTGATTTTGTTTTAAATATAGGTAAGTTTATACCAACATATTATTATATAGTTAATAATGATATAGTTTCTACACTAGAAAAGTATGATTTTAATTCAATGAAAGATATTTATATTAATATGGGTATAATGTTAGTATTTTCAATAGCATTTATAATTTTAGCTAATATTATTTCTAGTAAGAAACAAAAAATTGCATAATTTTATGCTAAATTTAATAATTGAATATAAAAAGTAAGATGAATTTTAGAATTTGATAAGATGGATTTAAAGAATTCATCTTATTTTTATGTCTTAATTTTAAAAATTGGTGGTTTGCTTATATTTTTTCTTTATGTTAAAGTGTTTTTACTTTTTGATCAAGAAGTAAAAGAAAGGGGAAATTATGTTAAAAGTAAAAGAAGATAAATTAAAGAATTTATATGATTTTAAAATATCAAAGAAAAGAGCAATAGAGTTTAGTAAGAGACATAAAGGAATGAAAATATCAATAATGTCAGATTCTATGATGAAAGCTATGTTTATGAATACAAAAAGATTAAAATATTCAGCAAAATTAATATCATATTTTATAGATATAGAATATGAAAAATTACTTGATAATATGGAATTAGTAAAAAATGAATTGGATAAAGAAAAAGAAGAGAGTAAGGGAGAAAGAGCAGATTATGTAGCAAGAATAGATGATACAACAATATCAATAGAAGTAAATAATAATGATGATGAAAAGTATTTAGAAAGGAATATGGAGTATGCAGATAGATTATATAGTGAGAAAGTAAATAAAGGTAGTGAGTATAAATATAATCAAGTAATTCAGATAAATCTAAATAATTTTTCATTTGAAGGTAATGATAAAGTAGTAGATATATATAGTATTCAAAATGAAGAAGGGATAAGATTAAGTAATAAGAAAATATTTATCCAAATATATATTCCCAATTTAAGGAAAAAATGGTATGATGAAGGAGTAAATAAGTTAACTAATGCGGAAAAATATATATTAGCATTAGTAGAAGAAAATATAGAAAAATTAGAAGAATTGGGAGATGAGATAGTTATGAATGAATATATAGAAGAAGCAGAAGATGTAAGCTTTGAAAGTAATATAGGAGAGTCATACGATCATGAACAAGCTAATAAAGAACTATATGAAAGAGAAGGATTTAAAAAGGGAATAGAAAAAGGAATAGAACAAGGTTCATTATCTAAATCAAAAGAAATAGCAAAGTCGTTACTTCAAGAAGATATAAGTATTGATATAATTGCAAAAACAACAGGTTTATCAATAGAAGAAATTAACAAACTATAAAAAAAAGCGATTTTTTGATACTAGTACCTGTCAAGTACTCACTAAATAAAAAGATAAATTAATTTGAATATTTTAATCGATACTGTACAGGAGACAAGTA
>CACZTK010000094.1 GCA_902784095.1 uncultured Erysipelotrichaceae bacterium
ATACCAGTTGTAGTACCATTTGAAGTAGTTGCACTTACATTAAAATGATATTGACCACAGGTGTAATTTTTTGCCCATCCAGTTGATCCTCCTCCACTGTTTGTTAAACTACATCCATATCTAGTTGAAAAATCGTTATCTGTATAACTTACACATTCTGTTGTATAGCTAGAAGCATAAGGAGCTTTTACACAAACATAAGATGGAGTACCATTATTATATTCTACATATATGGTACCAATATTTGGTGGTTCTGTTAGCCATTCCTTATTTTCTGTGTAATATGCTGTTCCTGTTGAAGGTACTATTGTACCACCACATTTAGTATATAACTTCTCAATTGCTGATTGTACGTTTGTTGCTCCAATACTATTTGTATCTGTATACCCAACATTAGAGGCTTGAATAATAATCGCAGCATAAGCAGCGGATCCTGTAATTAATGATCCTATAATCAATCCTACAAAAAATTTTATATTATTTTTAAAAAATACTTTAATCTTTTTCATATCTATCTCCTATTTTATTAAATTTTATCATAATTATTTCTTTTTGTGAATATATTTAGGCGATAATTTATCTAATTTTGTAGAAAAAAAATATAATATATGATAATATATATTTATATGATAAAGAGGTGTTTAATATGGGAGGACAAGTATTAATAATTGCTACTGCAGTAATAATATGTTTAATTATTGTTATTCTTACTTTTGTCTTCGTTAGACACAAAGAAAAGAAAGTATTTACAGATAAGTTAAAAGAATTAGAAGTAGACAAGAATCAAATAACTAGTACACCAGTTCTTTTAGAATTATCTAAGTTAGAACCAATTATTAAAAATGAATTTATGGAAGAAAAATATGATAATTGGAATGAGAGATTTATTTCTATTAAAGAAAATGATATTACATATATAGATGATTTATTAATAGATGTTGATGTTTTATTAGAAAAGAAAGATTTTAAGAAATGTTGTATTAAAGTAGCAGAAATTGAATTAGAATTATATCGTACTAGAGAAAAAGCAAATGAATTATTAGATGAAGTAAAGGAAATAACTTTAAGTGAAGAAAAATATCGTAGTATTATTACTAAATTAAAAACTAAATATCGTAAACTTAATAAAGAATATCAAGATCATAAAGATTTATATGATAATATGCAAGAAGCTATTGAGTTGCAACTTGAAAATATTGAGAAGAATTTCTTAGATTTTGAAAAAGTAATGGAAAAGAATGATTATACTGAAGTTGTTCATATAGTAAAGGCATTAGATGCGATGATTGCTCATATGGAAGTAATTGTAAATGAGACACCTGATATATTATTAATGGCAAAAGAACTTATTCCTAAGAGAATTAAGGAAATTGAAGATACTTATAAAACAATGACTGAAGAAGGGTATCCTCTAGATTATTTAAATATTGATTATAATTTAGAAGAGGCTAAAAAGAATATAGATAAGATTTTGGATAAAGTTAAGTTATTGAATCTTCAAGATTGTATGTTTGAATTAAAGACGATTTTAGATTATTTAGATTCTTTATTTGTAGATTTTGAAAAAGAAAGATTAAGCAAGAAGGTATATGAAGAAGTTGAAAAAGATTTTAGTAATAAAATAAAGAAAACTAATAAGATAGTTGAAGAATTATATAAACAATTAGATGATATTAAGAAAATGTATGATTTAAATGAAGAAGATGTTAAAACTATTGATGAAGTAAATAAAGTATTAGTAGTTATTAATGATGATTATAAAAATATTGTTGGTAAGGTTGGAGCTAAAGATTGTCCATACTCAATTCTTCAAAAAGAAATGGAAGATTTGATGAATAGATTAAAAGTAATGGATGAAGACTTTGATAAAGCTCTTAAGAATCTTGGTAATTTACATGATGATGAGGAACGTGCTAGAGAACAATTAAAAGATATTGAAGAATTCTTGAAAGCATCAAAAGAAAAGATGAGAAGCTATAAGTTACCAATTATTTCTGATAATTACTTTGTAGAGTTGAAAGAAGCAAATGAAGCAATAGAAGAAGTCATCAAAGAGTTAGAGAGAAAGCCAATAGTTATTAAAACACTAAATACTAGAGTAGATACTGCAAGAGATTTGGTTTTAAAACTATATAATACTACTAATGAAATGGTAAAGACTGCTACTTTAGCTGAAAAATGTATGGTTTATTCTAATAGATATCGTGCATTCTATGATCAAGTAGACATTGGTCTTACTAAAGCAGAAGATTATTTTTATAAAGGAGAATATAAAAAGTCATTAGATGCAGTATTAAAAGCATGTGCTTTAGTAGATGAAGAAATTTATAAAAGAATGCTAGCAATATATGATGAATAATTAAAAAAGGATATTTTTAAGAAAAAGACAATAATATAAGTAGAAGGTAGAAAATACCTTCTACTTTTTAGTTGGAGGGAGGAATAATTATAAGTA
>CACZTK010000095.1 GCA_902784095.1 uncultured Erysipelotrichaceae bacterium
AAAAACACCTCCTTTCGGAAGTGTATTCTATCACTTTTTATTTGAACTGTCTTTTTTTATAATGTCTACTCTAAGGGGTGCAGTTCACAAATGAAGTTATCTTTTTATTTTTCCATTAAATATTTTGCAGTTCTTACCATTTGAGCTGTATAACTCATTTCATTATCATACCAAGAAACCACTTTTACTAATTGTTTTCCATCTACTTCTAATACATCTGTAGATAATCCATCTACAAGTGAACCACAACGTCTATCAATGACATCACTAGATACAATTGGATCATCAGTGTATTCTAATGTTTCATTAACTGAAGATTTTAATATACTATTTATTTCTTCTATTGTTGTATTTCTTGATAATTCTAGAACTAAATCTACAACAGAACCAGTAGGTACTGGAACTCTCATAGCAACTCCTGCTAGTTTACCTTCAAGATTTGGGCATACTTTTCCAATTGCTGAAGCTGCACCAGTTGATGCTGGAATTATATTAGCCGCACATGCTCTTCCACGACGAGCTTTAATTCCTTTTTTGTGGGCTATATCCAAAGTTGCTTGATCATTTGTATAAGCATGAACTGTTGTCATATATCCTTTAACAATTCCTATTTTTTTATCTAATACATCTACAACAGGTGCCAAACAATTTGTAGTACAACTAGCTGCAGAAATAATTTGTTCATCTCCTGTTAGAGTCTCATGATTAACATTATAAACTATTGTCTTTAAATCACCCTTTGCAGGAGCAGATATAATTACTTTTTTAGCTCCAGCATTAATATGAGCCATTGCTTTATCTTTATCAGTAAAGAATCCTGTACATTCCATAACTACATCTATACCTAATTCTTGCCATGGTAAATTGATTGGATCCGTTTCAGCATAAACTCTTATTTTTCTTTGTCCTACTACAATATAATCTCCTTCATATGAAATATCATCTACTCTATAATTTCTATGATTAGTATCATATTTTAATAGGTATGCTAATTGTTCTGCATCTGTTAAATCATTTATTGCAACTACTTCAAAGTTACTATCTTCTTCCATTAGTCTAAAAACTAATCTTCCTATTCTTCCAAAACCATTGATTGCTACTTTTATCATAAAATCCTCCTTATACTTTTATTATATACCCTCTTTAATTTTTATTACAAGGAATTAGCAATTTTTAGACATATTGAATGTAAAATAAAATATCCACAATTTCTGTGGATATTATTTTTTTTGTTTTACAGCAGCTTTTTCTATATGATTTTTATAATCTTTAACACATAGGATATGTGATGATAAAATTGGTTTTTCTTCTTTTCTTACTTTATCGTTAACAATTAAACGTCCTTCAATACCTATTGGAAATTCTCCAGGTATTAATTCAAATTCACATCCTGGATTATTATTTTCATGTATTTGAACAAGTGCATTAGCAAATAGTTCTAATTCTGTATCATCTAATCCATTAAAATCATAAGCATCAACTATAGCATCGTCATTAATCGTTAAAACTTCATTTTCTTCATCTACTCCAACAAACTCTGGAATAAATGTTGAAATTCTTTTATGAGTAAACTTTCCTTCATGACTATAATTAGGTCCAACTACATCGTTTACAAACATATCAATATAAAAGAAATCTTGTTTTGTTGATAAAGCACAAGCTAGTTTTTCACTATATCTTTTTCCCGTTAAATCACCACAACTAATTCCTGTACATAACATCATATCTTTCCCCCTCAATCCGTGCTTAATTATATCATAATGTCATTAAAAAGTCAAGAAAAATATCCACAGAAACTGTGGATACTATTAATCATGATAACAACTACCACCAATAAATTCTCTTATTATTGAATCTGCTGGTATAGCATCACTTGGTATTGGTAAGAATAATCTTAAGAAATCTATTAATCTTTTTGCTTCCTCATAATATGGGGAATCATCATCTACTGAATATAATAATGGTTCAACATATGTCTTTAATGTACCTATTTCATAAATAAGTCCTGTATTAAATGTAGCATCTGAGTCATCTTGATAAGGGAAAATATACTTTTCTTCACCTTCTCTTACTTTACCCCAAGCTTCTAATGTATGAGTAACATCATATCCTCTAGTACGATTATCTCTAATCATTCTTCTTAATAATCTATTATCTGTTGTAGATATACGATTATGATTATCCATATTTAATTCTGTAAGAGCAGATAAATAAATCTTATATTTTCTCTCTCTTGGAATATTTGTAAGAATATTTGTATCCAATCCATGAATACCTTCTATAACTAATATTTCATTATCAGCTAATTTAACTTTTTCAGTAAATTCTTTTTTACCTGCTAAAAAGTTATATGTTGGAATCACTACTTCTTCTTTATTAAGAAGTTTTGCAATCTGTTCATCAAATAGTTTTAAATCCATTGCAGCTAAACTCTCAAAATCAGGTTTACCATCAGGTCCTAATGGAGTTTCATCTTTCTCTAAGAAATAATCATCCATTGAAATTGGTCTTATTTTTAAACCAAAACTTCTTAAATACATAGATAGTTTTCTAGATGTTGTAGTTTTTCCACTTGATGATGGTCCTGCCATTAATATAATTTTTACTTTATCTTTTCTTTCATTAATTTCTCTTGCTATAGAAAGTAGTTTATTGCTTTGTAATGTTTCATCCATTCTTATTAAATCATTTATTTTTCCTGAAGATACTATTTTATTTAAATCGCCAGCATTTTCAATATGCATAATTTTTCCCCATTCTCTACATTCATGGAATACTTTAAACATATTAGGGTGTTCTTCATATTTTTTTATTTGATCATTTATATATACTGTTGGAAATCTTAATACTAGTCCTCTTTCATTAACAAATGTTAAATCAAAATCTTTAATTTTTGATGTTGCTGATGGCATCATAGTATAGAAGTAGTTATATAAATTTCCTAATCTATATAAAGTTACATATGTATTGGTATTATATTTAAGTACATCTGCTTTAGCAAAGTCTTTAATACTTTCAAAGTACTTAATAGCTTCTAATCTATCAATTGTTAATTTTACTATATCTAAATCATTTTCACTTACTTTTTTCATTGCTTGTTTTATTTGATTTAGTTTTTCATTATTTAAATCAAAATTAGTTTCTATATATATTCCTTTATCTAAAGAATGTTTTACATAAATATTAGCGTTAGGTCCATATAGTGACTTAACTGTAAATATTAGTAAATATACTAAACCTGAAACATAAACTCTATTTCCTTCACGTGATGTTAAATCTAAAAACTCTATATTAGCATTCTTTTGAATTGTATAATTTAATTCTCTTAGATTATTGTCTACTTTTGCTATTAAGATTGGATATTTAAATTTATCATAAAAGTTTTTTGATATTTCATCTAGTGTCATTCCTTTTGGAACACGATACTTTTTACCACTTATTATTATTTCAATATTATGATTCATATCAAAGCTATCAATAGTCTCGTTCATATTTTCACCCTTTTCTATTCTACAAAGTATTATAGCATATTTTGACATATAATAAAATGTATAAATTTACTCTCTTTACACTATAATACAATTAGGTGATAATTATGAGTCTTATACCAATGATTGTTGAAAAAGAATTAGATGGTGAAAGAAGTTATGATATATTTTCTAGATTACTAAAAGAAAGAATAATCCTACTAAGTGGAGAGATTAATGATAATCTAAGTAATGTGATTGTAGCTGAACTTTTGTACTTAGATTCTATTAATCATGATGATATTTCTATATATATTAATTCTCCAGGTGGTTCTATTACGGCAGGAATGGCTATATATGATACTATGAACTTTATAAAAAGTGATGTATCTACTATTTGTATAGGTCTTGCGGCATCTATGGGTGCATTTTTACTTTCTTGTGGAGAAAAAGGAAAGAGATATGTTCTACCTAACTCTGAAGTAATGATTCATCAACCTTTAGGTGGTGCTTCAGGTCAAGCTACAGAAATAAAAATTGCTGCTGAAAGAATTCTAAAATCAAGAAATAAAATTAATGAGATTTTATCTAAAAACTGTAATCAACCTATAGAAAGGATTGAAAAAGATACAGAAAGAGATTACTTTATGGATGCAGAAGAATCTTTAAAATATGGAATAGTAGATAAAATAATAGAAAAAAAATAAAGATTTTACTCTTTATTTAATCTACTTGCCAATTCATTTATCTTTCTAAATCTATGATTTAATCCTGACTTAGTTATTTTATTTCCTGTTTCTATAGTAATTATTTCACTTAACTCTTTTAAAGAAGCTTCTGGATATTTTTTTCGATAGTCTAGTGCTTCTTTTGTTTTGTCATCTAATAGTTCTACCGCTAGATTATCTTCAAGTATATTTATATTTTTTAATTGTTCATTTGCTGCATCAATTACTTTATCTGTATTTGCTTGTTCACAGTTATTTAGTCTATTAGTACGATTTTTAGCTTCATGATAAATTCTTACATCTTCAAAATATAATACAGCTTTCATTGCACCAATTATTTTTAAGAAATCACTTATTCTTTCAGCTTCTTTGATATAAACCATATATCCTTTATCTCTATTAAGAAGTTTTGCATTTAAATCAAATATATTAAGAAGTTTTTGAACAAACACAGCTTCACTTGCTTCATTCATTAGTATTTCCATATGATACCTTGATGTTTTTGGATCATTGATACTTCCTCCTGTTAAAAATACTCCTTTTAGGTATGCTCTTATTTCTTCATTTCCACCTACTAGATAATCTTTAGGAGTATCCATATAAATTCCTTTTTCATCCAAATAACAAACATCTTGTAAAATTAAATTTAATTTTTCAGAAATATGAATTACATATAAATCTTTCTTATTGAAATTAAGTCCATCTTTTACTTCTACTACTACATTTATTTCATATAGTTTTTTTAATAAATAAATTATTCTTTCTTTAATCAAATCATTTTCAGTAGTTAGTATTAATTCATTATTAGAAATACTACCATTGTTTCTAATAAATCCTGAAAGTAGTGCAATAGTTTCTGATTTTCCTAAATCTAGTTCTATTATTTCATTTTTTATCTTCGTAGTATATGACATATTAACCTCTCATAAGATATGAAAATATTATTGTACTAAGTTTTAGGCTATCATGTCTTAGAACATTATCTTCAATTATAATTAAATCTGATTCAATTAATTCTACATCTAGTTTTTCTAATTTTTCATAATCTACTTTTACTGGATCTTTTTGCTCTTCTGTTTCATATTTTTCTGCAATTCTTTTATCTATTTTTGTATTACTTGCCACTACTGCATCAACTTTTCTTTTATCTAAATACTTATTTATTAATTCTACGTGATCACCTACAGTAAAATTATCTGTTTCTCCTGGTTGAGTGACTGCATTACATAAATACATAATTGGAGCTTTTGTCTCATTTAAAGCTTCTTTTACACTCTTACATATTACATTTGGAAGTATTGAAGTATATAAACTTCCCATACTAAATATTACTAAATCTGCCTCTTTTATAGCAGTTATTACCTCATTTAATACTTTAGGTTCTTCTTTATAACAAATTCTTTCAAACTTACGATGTGCTTTTGTTATCTGCTCTTCTCCCTCAACAATAGTTCCGTCTTCTTCAATTCCCATTAAGACAAGATTTGAATCTTCAGATATTGGTAACACTTTATGCTTAACATCCAATAATTTTGATAAACATGCAATTGATTCTTTTAGAGAACCAGTTATTTCTAACATAGATGTTAAAATCAAATTTCCAACAGCATGACCATTTAAGTCACTTGAAGTGTTAAAACGATATTCCATCATTTTTTTAATTGGTTCATCTATTCCAGATAAATTAGTTATTACTTTTCTTATATCTCCAACTGCCGGAGTATTAAACTCTCTACGTAATTTACCTGTAGAACTTCCATTATCTGATACTGTTATGACAGCGGTTATATCAACAGGAAAGTCTTTTAAACCTCTTAAAAGATATGAAATACCTGTACCCCCACCTAATACTACTACTTTTTTATACATAATCTTCACCTACTAATATTATATATTAACTTCAAAAAAAAAGCGACAATTAAGTCACTTTTATTAATTTACTTTTACGAATAAAGGTGGTCTTTCCTTTAGTTCTTCCTCTTTTTTATTATATAATTTTTCAAATGGTCCATATTTTTTGATTTTACTATAATATATAAATAATACTATACCAGAAATAATCATTATAATTGATACTATTTGAGCCATTTTAAAGTTTCCTAGCATCAAACTATCTATTCTTTTACCTTCAATTATAAATCTAATAAGGCCATACCATATCATATAACATCCTGTAATTTGTCCCACTTTAATATATTTATATCTTCTAATTAATAGTAGTGCAATAAAACCAAATAAATTCCAAATTGATTCATAGAAGAATGTTGGTTCTCTATATTCTCCTAAGATATACATTCCATCTATTATAAATTTAGGTACTCCTAAACTCTTTAATTTTGCTGCTGTTGTGATAGCACCATATGCTTCTTGATTGAAGAAATTACCATATCGCCCAATTGCTTGTCCTAAAATAAGTCCTACTACAACAATATCAAATAGTTTTAATGTTTCTACTTTATGTTTTCTACTATAGAAGATAGTAAATATTCCTCCTGCTATTATCCCTCCATGGATAGCAAGTCCACCATTCCAAATTTCAAAAATCTCAATGATATTTGATTTATAATAACTTAAATTAAATAGAACATAATAAAGTCTTGCTCCTATAACACTAAAAATAATAGTATTAAACGCCCAATTAATAATAAATTCTTCTTCGATTTTTCTTCTTCTAGCTTCAAAATATATTACAATACATGCACATAACATTCCTAAGAATATACATATTGAATACCAATATATTTGAATTATTCCAAAATCAAATGCTACTCTTTCCATTTTTCTTTACCCTCTTTATTATTGGTTTTATAATTATTTCTTCCATTATAATATTCATTACTGATAAAAGTATGGCAACTAGCAATGCAATTTTTATGTTTTCAAGTTGAAAATGGGAACCCATTATCCAATCAACTAGTTTTAAAATAAATAGATTTATAAATGGATAAAATAATCCTAATGTTAGACCTGTTATTGGGATTGTTAATGTTACTAAAGCTGGTTTAATAGTCTTATTTAAAATATAGATAATTACTACTGCTACAAAAGAATATATATAACTATGATTAATATCAATATAAATACTTTTAAACATATTAGTAACTAAGATAAATACTAGAGTATAACCAATCATATAAAGTAACCAATCTAGAAATCTATTTATTCTTTCACTGTTTTTTTCTTTTATTACTAATTGCATGTCTTCACCTCTAAAGAATTTTATTCAAGAATTTTCCAGTATATGATTTAGAACTTTTTGCAACTTCTTCTGGTGTTCCTGTTGCGATTACTTCTCCACCTAAGTCTCCACCTTCTGGTCCTAAATCTATTATATAATCTGCTACTTTTATAACATCTAAGTTGTGTTCTATAATTACTACTGTATCACCATTATCCACTATTTTTTGCAAAATTGCAAGTAGTCTCTTAATATCATCTGTATGTAATCCTGTAGTTGGTTCATCAAGTACGAATAGAGTTTTTCCTGTTGCTTTTTTCTGTAATTCTTTTGAAAGTTTTACTCTTTCTGCTTCTCCACCTGATAATGTAGGTGCACTTTGTCCTAATTTTATATAACCAAGTCCTACATCATCTAAAACTTGTAGTTTATTTTTAATTTTTGGAATATTTTCAAAGAATTTTAAAGCTTCAGATACACGCATATCTAATACTTCTGCAATATTCTTATCTTTATATTTTATATTAAGTGTTTCCTGGTTATAACGAGTTCCATGACACACTTCACATGGTACATAAACATCTGGTAAGAAATGCATTTCTATTTTCTTTACTCCATCTCCACGACAAGCTTCACATCTTCCACCTTTAACATTAAATGAAAATCTATTTTTTTCAAAACCTAATATCTTTGCTTCTTTTGTAGTAGTAAATAAAGTTCTTATATCATCAAATACTCCTGTATATGTA
>CACZTK010000096.1 GCA_902784095.1 uncultured Erysipelotrichaceae bacterium
ACTCTTTGTTGTTCACCACCTGATAATTGATCAGGATAATTCTTTGCTTTACTCTTAAGTCCAACTGCCTCAAGAGCTTGCATAGTTTTTTCTCTTATTTCTACTTGAGGAATACCTAATATTTCTAATGCAAATGCTACATTTTCAAATACTGTCAATTTAGGTAATAGTTTAAAATCTTGGAATACTATACCTAATTTTCTTCTTAATTTATATACTTTTTTATTTTTTAATTTTGAAACATTAACTCCACCAACAATAATTTGTCCTTTTGTAGGTCTTTCTTCTCTATAAAGCATCTTTATAAAAGTACTTTTACCTGAACCAGATCCACCTATTACAAAAGTAAATGACCCTTTCTTAATTGATAAAGTTAAATCATATATAGCTGTAACACCATTTTTATATTTTTTATTAACATTCTTTAATCTAATTAAATCCATATATCATTCCACCTTAACATCTATCATTATAACATAAAAATCGACATAAAAAAAGAAGATTAGACAATCTTCTTCTGGTTTTATTTTCCACCTGCTACTTCATATGCATCACATGCTAAAAAGAATGCATCTTTATCTATAGCTTTTATTCCTTCAGTTACTTTGTAATACTCTCTTGTAGGAACAACTGTTAAAATAACCTGATCCTTTTTCTTTAGAAAACCACCTTTTACGTCAAATATAGTAACTTTGTGATTTAAATCTTTAGTAATATATTCACCTACTAAATCATCTTCATTAGTAATTATATAAAATGCTTTATTCTCAGAAATTCCTAGAATAACTCTATCTAGGATAAAACTATTAATATAAATAATAATTAACGCATACATAACATTTGTAAATCCAGTAAATAAACCACCTATAATTACTAATGTACTATTAATTATTAAACTACTTCTTGATACTGGTATTTTACATTCTTTATAAAGAATCTGACTGATAATTGGAAGTCCACAATTACTAAATCCAGTCTTATACATTATTCCATTAGCAAAACCACTAATAATCCCTATAAATATTGAAATTAATAACATATCATCCAATTCTAAATAAATATTTTGTGATATTAGTGATGTTATTTCTACAAATAATGGATAAACTATAGCTGATATAAGAACTCCTCTTAAATGTTCTTTTCCTAAATACATATAACTGAATAATAATAGTATTAGAGATGATACTAAAATTACTATTGATGGTGAAAATTCATATACATTCTTAAGAATGATAGAAATTCCATTTAATCCACCATAAACAATATTAGATTTTAGTGTTAATACATTAAATAATAGAGCAGATACAAATAATGAGAATATTAGCATTACATATCTTTTAACAATATTATGTTTATTTATTTTATTAATAATATCTATAGATAATTCATCTATTTTTTTATCATTAAATAACATCTACTCACCCCCAAACACTTCGTAAGCATCTGTTACTACAAAGAAGGCTTCTGGATCAATAGCATTAATTCCTTCTTTTAAAACATAATATTCTTTTGTAGGTAAAACACATAATAATACGTGTTTCTTTTCTTTTAAAATTCCTCCTTTAGCATTAAATTCTGTTACTCCATGATTTAAATATTTAATAATATATTCTTTTATTTTAGTATCTTCATCAGTAACTATATAAAATGCCTTTGAACTAGATATTCCTAAAATAACTTTATCTGACATGTAACTTATTAAATATAGGATTATCATTGAATACATTAGATTATTTAATCCAAAAACAAATCCTGATAAAAGAACAATAGTCCCATCAATAATTAGGATGCTTTTACCCATACCTATTTTAAAATATTTTGATATAATTTGGTTTAAAATATCTGTTCCTCCTGTTGTAAATCCTGATTTATAGTTTATTCCTGCACCGAAACCATAAATAACTCCTGCAAATAATGCTGATAATAATACTTGTGAGTTATCTATTCTTAAGCATAGATTTATATCACTAGTTAATTCAATAAATAATGGAAATAGTATACTTCCTAAGATTGATGCTTTTGTTTTTTCTTTTCCTAAAAGAAAGTAACTTAATATTAATAATAGGATATTTGCAATTAAAATGAATAGTGATGTATCTATACCAAATAAATCATTTAAAATAATAGATGCTCCTCCTACACCACCAGGTACTAAATCATTAGGTGATAAAAACAAATTAAAAGAAATAGCCATAATTAGACATCCTAAAACAAAGGTAAGATATCTTCCTACTTTTGACTTTTTTCTAATTCTTAATTCTATGTCTTTTAATCTTGTTTTCTTTAATAATCCCATATTATTTTCCCCTTTTTAAATAACTCTCAATAAATATATCTAAATCACCATCTAAGACCTTATTAACATTACTTGTTTCTACATCAGTTCTATGGTCTTTTATCATTGAATATGGATGAAGTACATAACTTCTTATTTGAGAACCAAATTCAATTTCTTTTTGTTCTCCTTTTATACCTTCCAATTCTTGTCTTTGTTTTTCTTCTTCTAATAGAAATAATTTTGTTTTTAATACTTGAAGAGCGTGCTCTTTATTTTGAATTTGACTTCTTTCATTTTGACAAGTTACAACTATCTTAGTAGGTAAATGCGTAATTCTAACCGCTGAATCTGTTGTATTTACTCCTTGTCCTCCTGCTCCTGTAGAACGATAAACATCTATTTTTAAATCTTTTTCGTCAATAACTATATCTATATCTTTTTGAATATCTGGAGTTACATCTACTGAAGCAAATGAGGTATGTCTTCTGTTATTGGAATCAAATGGTGATAATCTTACTAATCTATGAACACCTTTTTCGCATTTTAAATAACCATAGGCATTAAGTCCTTTTATAAGCATAGAAACACTTTTAATACCTGCTTCTTCACCATCTTGATAATCAAGTATTTCTACTTTATAGTCTTTCCTTTCTGCATATCTTCTATACATACGATATAACATCAAAGCCCAATCACAGGATTCTGTTCCTCCTGCTCCTGGATGTATTTCTAAAATACAATTTTCTCTATCATATTTTCCACTTAATAATAACTCTAATCTTAGTTTTTCTAATTTTTTATCTACAATATTAATATCTTCTAAAAGTGAATTTTCTAATTCACTATCATATTCTTCTTTTAATAAGCCAATTAATTCAAGATTTGATTCTATGGATTTTTTTAATTCTATGATTGGTTCTGTTATTCCTTTTAATTTATTAATCTCTGAAATTATTTCTTCTGCATTTTCTCTATTATTCCAAAAATTAGGATCACTAGTTTGTTCTTCTAGGTCTTTTATTTCAATTAATTTTCCTTCACAGTCAAAGTGACCTCCATAACTCATCTAATTCTTTTATATAATTATTTAAATTTTTCTCTATCTCATTTATATTCATAAATAAACCCTCTTTCATTTATTAATATTATTATACACGATAATACTAATAATATATAGTAAATTTTTTTGTATATTTTTTTAATTTTAACATATTATATTATTGGGGAGGGTTCACGAAGTAATGTGAAGATCCCCTGTATATAGATTTGGCATTTAGATAATTCTAAATGCCTTTTATTTTTTTATACTACTTTAGTTTTCCATTATACATATCACTAAATATTCCTTTTTTCTTAAGTAATTCATCAAATTTTCCATCTTCTTCTATCTTTCCTTTATCTAAGACGATAATTCTATCACAATTTTTTAAAGTAGTTAATCTATGTGCAATAGCAATAATAGTTGTATTATTTTCTTTTTTTAGTTTTTCTATTTCATTTTGAATGTGTTTTTCTGATGTATTATCTAATGCACTAGTTGCTTCATCTAAAATTAGTATTTTTGGTTTTCTTAAAAATATTCTTGCGATTGCAATTCTTTGACGTTGTCCACCTGATAAGTTATTACCACCTTCAGAAATTACAAAATTAAACCTATCTGGTAATGAGTCTATATAGTCAAATATATAGGCTTTTTTAGCTGCTTCTTCTACCTCTTCTAATGATACTTCACGATCAATTCCATAACAGATATTATCATAGATAGTTCCTGCAATTAAGAATGGACTTTGTGGTACTAATGCTATTAATTTAGAAATATCATTTCTAGTTAAATTATTAATATTAGTATCATCAAGGATTATTGTTCCATCTGCTTTTTCTAATTTACAAATAGATTTTATTAATGAAGATTTACCACATCCAGATGGACCTGCAATACCTAGATACATTCCTTTTTCAATATCTAAATTAAAGTTCTTTAAAATTACTTTATCTTTATCCTCTGAGTAGTAAAAATTAAGTTTTTCTATATTAATTATTTCATCAGTTATTTTATCAGTAGGTGTTTTTGTCTCTTCAATATATGAGAAATCATTTGGTAATTCTACCATATCAAAGAAATCACTTGCTAGAATAGTACATTCTGATACTTCATCAAATATTCTATGTAATTCTTCTAATGGTTTTATTAATTGATTAAAACATAAATATGCAGTTAAAACATTACCAACAGAAATAACTCCTTTTGTTGATAAATATGTAGATATACCTATTATTAATACTGTAAATACTGCTTGATTAATGAACTTTAAACAATCATAATAAGCCATTGCTTTATGATGTTTCATTTCTTTTGCTCTTAAAAACTCTGATTTATTATTGAATCTATCTAATTCAAAATTAACACTATCACAAATTCTTATTACTTCAATACCATTAATTAGTTCTACCATGGTACCATCCATTTGTGATTTAGAATTTAATAACTCTACTCTTATACCTTTTTGACTATTAATCTGTCTTAATACAATGAATACTCCAATAGGTATAACTAATAACATAGGTAGAGCAAGTGTAATTGGTAATGTCATAAATATTGTTATGATTGCTGCTACACTATTAAATATAGCAGGTGCAAAATCCATAAATAATAGTTTTTCTAATTTAATAGTTCCATCTAAACATCTATTTAATCTACCATGAATATTACCTGTCATATTTTCTCTATAATAAGAAAGTGGTGCCATAAGTAATGATTTAATAACCATTCCTCGTGCTTTCTTTTCGGTACGAGTAGCAGTATCTTCTACCATAACTCTTCTAATAATTTTGATAATTTCATTTGTAACATTAACAACTAAAATTAAAAGTAAAAATGGAATAACCTTATCAAATGATACTCCTTTCTTATTTAAAATATCATCAGTTAACCACCCTATTGCTTTTGGAGTTAATTGAGTAAGTACTGCTGATGTCATCATTATTACAATTATTATTAAGAAATTAAACTTTTGATGTCCATCCAATAATCTATATATTTTTCCTAATACTTTTTTTAAACTATTTTCTTTCTTCATATACTTCTCCCTCTTATTATAAATTCTATAAAAATTATATCATAGTAAATAAAAAAAGAAAATTATAAGAACTATAATTTTCTACATTTAATTAGTTTATAATCATCATTAGTTGAAGAATCTATTATTTCAATATTTTTAAAACCAACATTTTCTAATATTTCTTTTTCATTAGCTACACAAAGTGGTGTATCACAGTGTGGTACTATATTAAAGTTTTCTTTAAAAAATTCATGGAAATCATTTTCTTCTTCTTGTGTATTAACTACCCTATCTGAATTAATAAATTGACCATTTTCTTTTAAAGAATCATAAACTTTTTTATATAATCTTTCTTTATCTTCTTTTGAAAAATGATGTAGAGCAGATGTTGATATAACAGCGTCATAACTAGAACCAAAATCAACTTCAAAGAAATCTCCACATACTATAGTTACTTTATCAGCAAAATCTCTTTTTCTTATTTCATCAAGCATTTCTTTAGTAATGTCAATAGCAGTGACTCTTGCATCAGGAAATTTTTCAAATAAATAGATTAATTCAAGACCTGTTCCTGCTCCCAAATCTAATACTTTTAGTGTCTCTTGATCTAATGAATCTGTAACAACTTTTTTAGTATCTAATAATTTTTCATGAACTTTATCATATCCATCAACTTTTCTAGCAAAAAATTCTTTACTATTAAGATTACGTTCTCTTAAATTCATATTATCTCCCCCTCTTATAATAGTGTATTTATCATGTTTTCTATTAAACTATATAATTCCTTATCACTTAGTTTAATACTATTACATGATAATTGAGTTGCAATACCATGAGTATAGAATCTTACATCACGATATAATGTTTCTGCCTCTTCAATACTTATATTAAAAACTTTTGATGTATATTCTATCGTTTCTCTATTCCAAGGACTGTTTATAACTTCTTTTACAGTTCTTGTACCGGCAAGTGATGTAACAAATAGTGCTCTAAATATATTTGATTCTTTTTTTGCATATAATGCATATGCATAACTGATAGTAAGTAAATATTTATCTTTTTTAATATATTTATCTATAAATTTTTCATAATCTTTATGTAAAGATACTTTTAAATCCTTTTTATATTCTTCAATATTAGTATAATTTCTAAATATAGGTTGTGTAGAACATCCTATAAACTTGGCCAAGTCACGTACATTTAGTTTTTCTATACCGTTTAATCTTATAAATTCTACTCCTCCATCAATTAAATCTTGTTTTGAAAACTTTTCTTTTCTTGCCATATTGCACCTCCAACAAATGTATAAATAACATTTGTTATTTAATAATGTACTACTTTTACCTGAATTTGTCAACAATAAAATAACAAACGTTATTTTTAATATAAAAAATATATAGCCTTTATGGCTATATATTTGTCTTTATCATTTCTGTCATTCTTCTCTTATATCCAAATGATTTATAAAAATCTATAGCAGTTATATTAAATGAAAACACTCCTACTAGTGTATCTTTACAACCATTACTCTTTAAATAATCTTCCATATAATGCATTAGTTGTTTTCCAATACCTTTTCCTTTATATTTTCTACTAACTACTAGATCAGTGATTCTACCTCTTTTTGGAGCTTTAAAGTTATAACAGTCAATTTCTTCATTGTTAATGATACCAATTATTAGACCAACAATCTTCCCATTATCTTTGTATAAGAACATTTTTCCTTGGTACTTTCTAATTTCTTCCATAGTTTCTTTGAAGTATTGTTCTCTAAAACCTTCTCCTACAATATTATAACCTTCCTCGTCAAGTGATGCTATATAATGTTGTAACTCATCAAATAAATCTTTTACTTGTTCTGCATAAATTTTATTATATTCGATAATCATAACGTCACCTCTTTCTTTGATATTATACCACATACTTCTATTTTGTATAGTTTTTTCTATTTTTATTTATCATATATTATGTTTTTTATCTTTTAAATATCATTTAATGTATTATTACGACATTTTAAATAAGTTTACACGTTTTATTTTTTCTTACTATCAACAATAAAAAATATTCCTAAACCCAATATCATTATAATAAATAAAATTTTTCCCCTAGTCGTCTTTTTAACATTATTGTTTAGTTCTTTTGTTAGTTTTGTCTTATTATCAACCTTACCTACAAATACTTGGTAAACTTCTGTTTTTTTATCTACTTTGTATGGAATAAATGAATACCCATCTTGAACAGCTAGAATTGATAGATATGGATTTTTTTCTATATCATAGTATTTATATGTTAGCTTAATATCGCCTTCTTTTAAATCCTCTTCCCATGGATCCCTTTCATATGAACTTCCTGTAGTAGTCATTTCTCCTATTTTTTCTTGACCAGTATAATATTTATCAGTAGGAATTAAAGATAACCCTTTATCATCTAATTTATAATCACCTACTGTTATATCAGCAATTTTTTCTTCTGATACAATCTGTTTTAAATAATCGCCTTCATTTTCCAATGGTTCTTTTCTTTCAACCCAATTATAATCATCTCTTCCCGTATCATCATTCTTTTTCTTAATAAAATCTTCTACTTTTCTATTGATTTTAATTGTACTAAAATCTTCTAATTCTATAAAACTTACTGCCTCATCATAATTAATCTTACCTGTTACTAATACTAATTTACCATCATTCTTTTTATCTATTTTTCCATCTTTTACATAAACAACTTTTTCTAATATATCTTTATTATAATCTTTTTCCTTATTTATATTAATAACTGCAAAAACTGCAAAATATATTACTACTACTATTAATATTATTTTGCCTTTACTTAGTTTCATTGTCTCACTTCCTTATACTTTTAATATATACATTAATTAAGTCCCTATCATTTTGATTTGGTGGTAAGTTATCTATATCAAAGAATCTCATATCTTTAGATTCACTATCCCATTTCAGTTCTCCACTATATTTTCTAATACAATAGAGCACAGTATTGTTATAAACTACATCTCCATTTGGATAACTATTTTTTCTACTATCTCCAGAAATAACACCAATTAATTCTAAGTCTTGCTCTTCCACATCGAAATTTGTTTCTTCTTTGATTTCTCTAATTATTGTATCTTCAAAGCGTTCTCCTAATTCTTGACAACCACCAGGTAATCCCCATTTATCTCTATCCGCTCTACTTTGAAGTAGAATTTGTTCTTTTTCATTAACTATTATTGCTGCTGCGCCATCCTGTAATAAAACAAACTTGTGATTCAAGTCACCCATACATAATCTAGTAAAAACTGGATAACCAATAATATTACTTAATTCAACTATTTCATCAGCTGATAATTGCTCCATAATATTTTTAAGTTTTTCATAAGAAATTAATCTTCTTTGACTACTATCTAATTTTCTTATTTCATCAAGAATTTCTCTATTATTCATACTTCACTCTCCTATAAAAATCCAATATACTTACCATATAAATGGAATAAGTCTATATTTAACCTTTTTCTTATATTCAGAATATCCTTTTAATTCTTTTTCTAATACTTCTTCTTCATTTTTTATTCTTAATATTATAATAAATGGATAAATTAAGAATATAATTAATGATATTAATGAATTCAATATTAGTGGAATTGATAAGAATAAAAATATAGTTATAGAATACATTGGATGTCTTACTATTTTGTATAAACCAGTATCTACTACTTTTTGATCATTTTGAACTTCTATAGTTCTAGATAAATAAGTATTTTCTCTTAGAACTTCACCATATAAAATATATGATATAATAAATACTACTACTGATATTATTACTACTATATCAGGCATTATTATCCACTTATATTTATAGTTTAATCCAGCAATTATAAATCCAGATAAGAACATTAAACTACTTAATAATAGTACTAGTTTTTGTTCTTTTTCTTCTTCTTTAGCATCTAATCTTTTTCTTAATAGTTCTGGATTTTTTATCATTAAAACTATTCCAACTATGAACATAGGTATAAATAATAATCCTATAAACAACCATGCATTTAAATAGTTGAATGACATTGCTGGTAAGAATAATAATATCATTATTAAAGCTAATCCTAATAAATACTTTGTTATAGCTTGAGCAAATAGTTTTTTATCCATACTTATCCCCTAAAACTCTATTGTTCGTGGTTCTGTAGTAAATGAATAGAATGTTGCCTTAACATTTTTTAAATATAATACTTTTGTATTTTCATCTTCTTCTGAATACATTCCTCTTAATTCTGGATTAGCATCTAGCATACTCTTTTTAGCTTCTACTCTATCATCAACTACAACCTCTGCTTCTAATCTTATCCATGTTCCATTAAACATACTAGTTATTTCTATATGTGGATTCTTCTCCATTTGATGAAAAACATCTTTTTGTTTACCAGTTTGAATATATAGTTTCTTTTCAAATATATTTAGAGCTCCAAAAGGTCTAACTCTAGGTTTGTTATCTTCTGTTGTTGCGATATAAAATACTCCACATGTTCTTAAAAATTCAAATACTTCTTCCATAATTTCCTCCTAATTAATGATGATGATGGTGATGATGTGGATGAAGTTCTAAATCAATATGACATTCTAAATCATCACATGCCTCATCTTCAGTTTCTAATATTGCATGACATATATTATGTTCTTTTAATTCTTTTCTAATATCTTGTTTTACTTTTTTGATATTTTTTGCTTTAGTAACTATATGCATAGTTGCTAGAGTTCTATAACCATCAATACTCCATACATGAATATGATGTATATCCTCAACATCTTTAATTTCTATTAAATGTTCTTTTAATTCATCAATATCTATATCATTTGGTGTTTTTCCTAAGAATATATCTACTACTTGTTTTAAGTTTTTAAATGAATTAATAAATATAAATAAAGCTACACCCATACTCATAATAGAGTCTAATATTTTTATATCGGTATAATTCATAATAATTGCTCCTACTAAAACAACTATCCATCCTAATACATCTTCTAGCATATGCAAATTAACTGATTTTTGATTTATTGATGCACCTTCTCTTGTAACATAAGCAGCAATCATATTCAAAGTAACTCCAAATATAGCAAATATAATCATACCACTATAGTTGACTTCTACTGGATTGAATAATCTTTTAATTGCTCCAATTATTACAAAAATAGATCCTACTAATAAAATAGTTGTAGTAATTACTCCGCCTAATACTGAATATCTAACATATCCATATGTATATTTATTATCTGCTCCTTTTTTACTTTTCTTTTCTAAAAAGTAAGATATTCCAATAGATATAGCATCTCCTAAATCATGAAGTGAATCAGAGAGAATTGCTACTGAATTAGTAAATATTCCTCCAAATAATTCAAATATTGAAAATGAAATATTTAGAATAAATGCTATTAAAATATTTCTATCTGTCTTCATATATACCTCCTATCTTATGAGAACAAAGTTTCCTCTTTACTATACTGTTTTGATATATACATCAATATACATGCTGTATATACAATAGTAGTTGCAATAATAATTATTAGTGAATGATAATCTATATTATTCATAACTATATCATTTAATAAAGAACCACAGTTAGCAATAGGTATAAAATTAAATGCACTACCATCTAATTCCATCATTTGTAAGAAATAAGGTATCATTGGTAATAATGAAATAAATTGAAGTGATGATTGAGCTTCTTTATATGTTTTTGCTTTTCCAGCTAGTGCCATACATACTCCTGCACTTAGTAATGCTGTTAAAAATATAACTAATACTACTAAAAATATTGTTATGATGTTTGTATTAAACACAATTTCTTCATAAGATTTAAATAGATCTTTTCCAATATAGATAGTTGGAATAGATAAAACATAAGATATTAAACCAACTATAAATCCTAATAATGATGTTGCTAGATACTTACCAAAAACTAGTTCACTATTTTTAATAGGAAATGTTAATATTGTTTCTAATGTTCCTCTTTCTTTTTCACCAGATGTAGCATCTGTTACTACCACTACACAAACTAAAACTACAATCATGATAAGATATGATATAACTAAACTAAATATCATATTTGTTATAAAATTGGAATCTTCTTTAGTAAGAGATTCTGTTTCTATAGTAATGCTATTATAGACATTATCTGGATTAATTCCTCTTTCTATTAAATACTTATTACCTAATACATCGTTATATGAATCTAAGTATGAACTTGCTATAGATAAAACTACACTTCCACTATTTTGTGATTCATCTGCATATATTGTATATTTATTATCTTCTTTTACAATGTATCCAGCAATATCACTATTTTCATAAGACTCCTCTAATTCTTTCTTACTATTATATTTCTTTATCTTTATATCTTCTATTTCTTCTACAATTTGTTTTTCTTCTTCTGTTAATTCATAGTTTATTCCTATTGTGTATGTAGATTCACTTACTGAATCCATTAATGCTCCAAATAAAATAATTATAAAAGGTATTAATAATGGATAAATAATTAATTTTTGTAATGATTTCTTATCTCTTACTATTCCTCTTAATTCTTTAATAATTGTAGTTTTTATATTATTCCATTTCATTATTATTACCTCCAATTAATTTAAAGAAAGCATCTCTTATATTAGTTGTCTTTGTTTCTTTTTCAATTTGCTTTGGAGTTCCTATTGCAATTATTTCTCCTTTATTTATTAAAACCACTCTATCACATATATTCTCTGCTTCTTCCATATAATGAGTAGAATGTATAATACATTTTCCCTTATCTCTTTCTTCTTTTATGAAATCTAAAATTACTTGACTTGATATTATATCTAATCCTGAAGTCGCTTCATCTAAAATATATGTATGTGGATCATGTAATACACATCTTGCTACTCCTACTCGTTGAGTTTGACCTGTAGATAAAGCTCCTATTCTTTGATTTTTAAATTGCTCCATATCAAATCTTTTCACTACTTCATCTATTCTTTTATCAACAAGACTCTTATCCATATCATAATACTCTGAACACATTTTTAATAATTCTACTGGTGATATATCTTTATATAATTTTGTATTTCCAGATAAGAATGATAAATCTTTTTTTATTTCAATATCATTTTTATTATAATCTTTTTTATCTATTAAAATTTCTCCTGAAGTTGGTCTCATAATACCAGCAATCATTCTTAATAGTGTTGTTTTTCCTGCTCCATTTGGTCCTAATAATCCTAGTATTTCTCCATCTTTAACTTCAAAAGAAATATCTTTATCTGCAAAAAAATTAATCTTATTTTTCTTATCAATACTCTTTTCAAATTTTTTAGATACATTCTTTATTTCTATCATATTATCTCCTTTAATACTAATTATATTTTTATTATACAACATATTAATCATTAAAACTATATGTTATAAAACAAAAAATAGCCAGTAATAACTAACTATTTTTATTTCTTTTTTCAAACACCTTTTCTTCATCATCATAACTAACTTTACCATCTTGACATAATCTACTAAATTCATTAACAATTTTTCTACTTTTTTCTATTTCTTCTTTAGTACAATCTACTAAGTTTTTTGATGATACATCATTTTCATTCATTATTCTTTTAGCATGTTCCATATAAACATTAAATTGTCTTGATTCAAATTCATCTTCTAAATCAAACCCTGTTTCTTTAGCAATATATTCAGAAAATGCATAAGGATCAGACAAAAATGAAACAAAACTATCATATAATATTTTTGCGCAATCTCTACTTGGATAATCTCTTACTACTAATTCAGAATCTTCTTTACCTTCTTTTAATCCATTTATAATTCTAATATATTCTTTAAAACCTTTATTTTCTTCATTAGGTATTTCTTTCATCTCATTTTCTAATAAAGATAATATATTACTAATAAAGGTAAATAATATTTCTGCTCCATCTAATTCTCTTTCATTTTTAGGAGTAATTAGTATTTCTAACATCTTTTTTCCTTGTTCAGTATTATTATTATCTGCAACTATCTTATTAATAATATCTGGATTATCTCTTATTACATTAAAATATTCTTCTCTTCTCATCTCAAATTCACTCATAATAACCTCACTAGGTCTATATTATATAACGTTATTTTTTAAAATACAATATTTCACTTACTCTTATTCATTTCCTTTTAAGCTTGTAACCATATCTATTTTCTTGATTTTTCTAGCTAAGAATTTAGATACTAAATATGAAATAATAAATGTTCCTATTGCTGATAATATGTATGTCTTAATAGATATCCAAGCACCAAAATCATAGTGTTCCTCTATAGCTGTTTTAAATAACCAATCTGTTAAATAAAATCCACCAGGTAATCCAATTATAATAGATAGTATTGCTACCCAATTATTCTGTTTAATAAAGATATTTTCTATCTGTTTATCTCTAAATCCTAATACTTTTAATGTAGAAAATTGATATTGTTTTTCTGTATAAGAAAGTATTCCTAAATTATATATAATTATTCCTCCTAGAAGTATTGCTATAGAAATAATTAGTACTAACATTGTTTTCATCATAGAAAGCATACTAGACATACCATCTTTTAAACTATCTATATTTTGAATTGTTTCAACATTCTTTATTTCTTTAGTCTTACTTAAATCAATATTTGTATATAAAGAATCTGGTCTATAATCTAATCCAAGACTCTCTAAATACTTTCTTGTCATAGATACATTTTGATTTTGTGGATCTTTATTAAATCCAATAATCTTTGATATATAGTATTTACTATCTCCATAGATATGCCATGTGATTTTATCACCTAATTTATATCCTTTTGTCTCAGCTAATTTATATGTAACATATATTCCATTGTCTGATGGTTTATCTTTAATTTTATTTTTATCATCTACAAATCTAACATAATTATTAGCGTCAGTTACAAATATGTTATTAGATTCTCTCTTACCATTTTTATCTTTAATTTCAATTCCTAAACTCTGTGAAGTATTATTTCCATATTTATTATATAAATTATCTAATTCATTATCTTTCAAGTTTTCTTTTAAGTTTAGTTTATAATCAAAGTTATACAAATCTTCAAATTGTAATTTAACAAAAAAATTCATAGAATCTAACATACCTAAAGCGCAAACAATAAGTGTACAACACCCAACAACTCCAGCAAGTCCCATAAAAGTTCTCATCTTATTTCTTAAAATATCTCTTATATTCCATTTTGTAGAAAAACTTAATCCCTTAAAAAATCCTCTTTTAGTTATATTAAGAATATTCCCCTTAATACTTGGTATTTTAGTTCTTAATGTTTCAGCCGGATTTTCTTTTAAAATACTTCTTCC
>CACZTK010000097.1 GCA_902784095.1 uncultured Erysipelotrichaceae bacterium
TAATTATTTAAAGCAGATGATGAATGGTGATAGCCAAAATGCTTATTGGGATGGTAAAGCTGCACATGAATGGTATGACAATTGTATAGTTTATTTAAGCAAAATGTGTGGAAATTACGCAAATAGTTATAAGGTATATGAAAAGTTGGCAAAGGAAGTAGACAAGGCTGATGGTAAGAGAATTTCTAAAAAGAAAGCTTTCTTAGCAAGATATGATGGTACAATCTATACAAAGAATGTTTCAAATAAGGATCTTAATTCATTAAAGCTTAGTGGAGTACCTGCTACAGTTCATGATGATTCATCATCAGACTGTAATACAAAGACTGCTTATAAATGTTATATCAACTTAAAAAATTCATTAATTGAATTAGCTGATTACACTAATAAGATGAACCAAACATGGGCAAATATCAAATCTTATACTAAAGGTGACTTACATAGAAAGTCTGGTACTCGTATTACATCTTTAGATAACAGAGAAAAAGAAATCAAAAATGTTGCTAATAAATTAGAAGAAGAGTTTATTGGAGATGTTTTATTTACGGGAGAATCGCCAATTAGTTTTAGTTCAGTATCTACTGCAGCAAGTGCTGGTGTAGCAACAGGTGTAGGAGTTAGTACTTCTAGCAATACTTCAACTAACAAAACAAAAACTAGTAGTTCAAAAAAATCAAGTTCATCTGCATCTAGTAGTAAAAAGAAAAATACATCATCAAATAATAATAGTGGTTCTAATAATAACAATAAAAATGATACATCTACTAAAACACAACCTAAAACAAATGATACTAAAATTAAAGAACAACAAGCAAAAAATAAAGCAAATGATGCTGCTAGAGCAAGAGAAGCAGAAAGAAGAGAATTTAATAAATCTGCTAAGAATAGTTTGCCAAAAACAGATTATGATAAATTAAAAAATAATGTTAATACCCATGATAGTTTTAAATCAAAAACCAATCCAGGGCAGACGACTCAATTAAAAGAAAAATATCAAGAGTTAAATAAAACATTTGGAATTTAGTATGTGTTAAAAAGATAGTTACAACTTCATATAGATTTATACTATCTTTTTTTTTAAAATTACATTTTAGTTATTTCATTTATTTGTATAATGTGCTATATTTATAGTAATGCAATATAGTAAAGGGTAAAAAGAGGTGAATATATGATTATTTATTTTTTAGAAGCAAATAAAATATATACTTTTAAATTACCTCTTGAGGTATCTGGTAATTACATCTTATCTGATTATGATGTTAATGGTAACAAAAGAAGTTTAGTTAGTGTTGAAGCTCGTGAAGGTAAATGGGTAATAAAAGATAATGATGAAGTAAAAATATACTATAATAATATGTATAATAAAGAAGCTACTTTAGATCTTTATCATTTCTATCAATTAGTTGTATATGGCACTGAAACGATTCTTATGTATATAGCTCCAGCTTATGACAATAGTTTTATATGTACAAGAGTACAAGATAATACTACTATTCATATTGGTAATGATGGTTGTGATATTAATTTTCCAATTATTGGAAAAAAACAATTAGAAATAACATATAAAAAAGGTAATTTTTCTTTTAAAAACTTAAATAATAATGTACCAATTTATGTAAATAATTCAAGAAAAGACTTAGGTTCATTAAATAATTTTGATGTTATCTTTATAATGGGACTTAGAATACTAGTATTGGGAGGAAATATTTATGTAAATAATCCTAATGGACAGGTTATTTTAGTATCCAATAAATTTTCTCAACCACAACTTAATTTATTACATGAAGATTATAAAGCAACAGCAGAATTCTATAAAGATTTCTATGATGAAAAAGATTACTTTTATAAAACACCAGTATTCCAAAATGCTTTACAAAAACAAGAAATAGCAGTTGCTTTGCCACCTCAAAAGATGCAAAATAGGGGAAATCCAATATTATTACAAATTGGTCCATCAGCTTTAATGAGTGTTACGTCAGTTATCGCAGGTTTCCAAGCATTTTCACAAATATCTGCAGGTGAAGGTACTGTATCAGATCATATGATGACCATAATAGGTTGTATAACTTTGATTATTGGTAGTATTGTTTGGCCTTTCTTTGAAAGATTTTATGAAAAAATTACCGAAAAAGCAAACGAAGTACGAAGAGAACTTGTTTATAAAAAATATTTAAAAGGAAAAAGAGAAATATTTGAAAATACCGCTAAAAAACAAAAGACAGTTTTAATTGAAAGGCATTTATCTTTAGAAGAATGCAAACAAGCTATTTATAACAAGAATCCCAATTTATTTTCAAGAGATTATGATAATGAATATTTTTTATCTGTAAGACTTGGTGTTGGTAATGTTAATTTAAATGCAGATATCAATTTTGAAAGAGCAGAATATGATGAAGTAAAAGATAAATTACTTGAAAAAGCTCAAGACTTAATTGATGAGTATAAAGTGCTAAAGGATACCCCTTATTCTTTATCTTTATATGACAAAAATATAACAGCATTTATTGGCTCATCAGTTTTAAAAAATAATTATTTAAGTGCAATAGTCTTACAATTAATTACTTTCCATAGTTATGCTGATTTAAGAATAGTAGTTCTTTCAGATAATGCTGCACCTAGTTGTCTACATTATTTAAAAGAGTCTAATTATTGTTTTAGTGATGACAAAAGTTTTAGATTTTATTCAGAATCATTTGATGATGGTCAATTAATTTCTCAATACTTAGAAAAGATATTTGTATCTAGAAGTGGAATGCAAGAAGTTATTAATAAAATTGATGATGGAAGAGATAAAAAATTATTCCCATTCTATTTAGTAGTTTCTGATAATATTTCAATGTATAAGAATTTAAAAATTGTTAACGATATTTTGGAATCTAAGAAAAATGTAGGCTTTGGACTTTTAATGTTTGATGATCGTGTTAGCAATATACCTGAAGGTTGTAAAAACTTTGTTAATTATAATGAAAAAGAAGGATATTACTTTGTTTCTGAAATGGATATGGATTCTATTAGAAAATTCAAACCTGAATTTATAGGCGAAGATTATGCAAATATCAATATAGATGATTGTATTTCTAAAGTATCTAATATTCCACTTAGAGTCGAAACAAATGATTCAGGAACACTTCCTGATAGTTTAGGATTCTTAGAAATGTATGGTGTAGGAAAAATTGAGCAATTGAATATCCTAAATAGATGGAAGACTTCTAATATTGTTAATAGTCTAGCAACTCCAGTAGGTGTTGATACTAATGGTAAATTATTATATTTAGATTTGCATGAGAAAAAACATGGACCACATGGTTTAGTTGCAGGTATGACTGGTTCAGGTAAATCAGAAACTATTGTTACTTATTTACTTTCTCTTGCGGTTAATTATAGTCCAAATGAAGTACAATTTGTTCTTATCGATTATAAAGGTGGAGGTCTAGCAGGAGCATTTGAAAATAGAAAAACAGGTAGAAAGCTTCCTCACTTAGTAGGTACTATTACAAACCTTGATCAATCTGAAATGAAAAGAACTTTAGTATCTATTAAATCAGAATTGCAAAGAAGACAAAGAGTATTTAATGCAGCAAAAGAACAATTGAATACTGGTAATATTGATATTTACAAATATCAAAGATTAGTACGAGATGGTAAATTAACTGAATATATGTCACATTTATTTATAGTTTGTGATGAGTTTGCAGAATTAAAAGCCCAACAGCCAGATTTCATGGATGAACTTGTTTCAGCTGCTCGTATCGGACGTAGTTTAGGAATTCACCTTATCTTAGCAACTCAAAAACCAAGTGGTGTAGTTGATGATCAGATTTGGTCAAACTCTAAATTTAAAATATGTCACAAAGTTCAAACTAGTGAAGATAGTAATGAAATGATTAGAAGATCAGATGCAGCATTTATTAAGGAATCAGGAAGATTTTACTTACAAGTTGGTTATGATGAATACTTTGTAAAAGCTCAATCAGCTTATACAGGAGGGCCTTATGTTCCATCAGATAAAACAAGATCTAAATATTCAACTGCTGTAGAGTTTATTAATAATCAAGCAGACATAATCAAAACGATATCCAAGGATGATAAAGTAGAATCTAAAAAAGAAAACTTAGGTGAAGAACTTATAAATATATCAAATTATATGATTGATTTAGCAAATGAGCAAGGATTTAAATATCAACAATTATGGCTTGATAATGTTCCTAAAGAATTATACTTAGAAAATGTTCAGAAAAAATATGCTATTCAACCTAAACCATTTATAATTAGCCCACTAGTTGGAGAATATGATGATCCAAAGAATCAAAAGCAAGGGCCTGTTGTATTAGAATTAACAAATGGTGGAAATACATTTATTCTTGGATCTACTGGTATGGGTAAAACAACTCTTGTTTCAACAATTATTTATTCAACAGTAATAAATCATTCTCCACAAGAAGTTAATTTCTATATCATAGATTTAGGAACAGAAAAATTAAGAATGTTTAGTAGATTACCACAAGTTGGGGATGTATTAGGTATTTATGATAAACAAAAGATTTCATATTTATTCTATATGATTGATTCTGAAATAGTAAAAAGACAAAAATACTATACTGAACATGGAGGAGATTTTGCAACAGATGTTAAACAAGGAAAATGTGTTTTCCCTAATATTATTGTTATTATTCACGGAATGGATACATTTAAAGAAGCTTATGAAGAAGTATATGATGAAAAATTTACACCATTAACTAGAAACTGTACAAAGTATGGAATAACTTTTGTTATAACCGGTGCAGCTTCAAGTTCAATTAGTTATTCAGTAGATAATAACTTCCCACAAAAGATAGTTTTAAATATGACTGATGAATCAGAATATACATCTTATTATAATGAAAAACTTGTTCCGTCAAAGAATCCAGGTAGAGGTATTATTGGGCATGATTCTAGCCCTATAGAATTCCAAACTGCTTTAATATTTGATGAGATACATGCTACTCAAAATCTAAATTATGTAATAGGACAATTAGTAAAACATTTTCCTAATAAGGCTACTCCTATTGCATCAGTACCAAGACATTTAAGCTTTAATGACATAGTTCCATTAATTAGTAATATCAAGAATGTTCCAATAGGAATAAATGTTGTAACTGCTCAATATGGTTACTATGATTTTTCACCAAAAGTAACATTAATGTCTGCATCAAAGAAAGATTTATTAAAGAAATTTATTCCACAATTTGCTAAAGTACTATCTAAATGTCAAAATAATAAGGTAATGGTTTTAAATGCTATAGATAATTTAGATTTAAAATTTGAAGAAACTATTAAGTACTATAATTCTAATTTTAAGAATTTATTTCCTGTTTTAGATAAGAATGTTAAAAAGGCAAAAGAGGAAAAATCAGATAAGACATTTACAATAATAGTATTGGGATATTCAAAATTAAATTCTCATATGAAGGGTCTTCAAAAAGATGATAATACAGTAATGGATTTAGATACATTAATTTTAGAAGCATCTACAGGAGAAACATTTAAATTTATCTTATTTGAACCATCTAGTTCATTCTCTAAAGTTATGGATGGTGCATTATCTGATATAGTTGATAATCAATATGGAATTTGGGTAGGACAAGATTATGATGATCAAGATTGCTTTGAAAGCGCAAGATCTTATGCAAGTAGTGATGTTGTTCTTTCAAATGATACGGTTGTTATAATAAATGACTCAACACCAGGATACTTAAAATATCCAACAGCCTAATTGTAAAAACTTGTAAATAAAGAATTAATAAGGTCAAAGGTCTTGACATTGTAAAAAAAAGGGGTTAATATGGACTTATAATAGAAGGAGGAGAAAGATAAATGGGATCAACAATAAATAAAGTATCTCAAGCAAAAAAAGATACAAAAACACTAGGAAACCAAATGAACCAATTTGCAACAAATATTGCTAATACTAGTAATTATTTAAAGCAGATGATGAATGGTGATAGCCAAAATGCTTATTGGGATGGTAAA
>CACZTK010000098.1 GCA_902784095.1 uncultured Erysipelotrichaceae bacterium
CCAACTGCATCTATTTCATCTATAAATATTAAACATGGTGCATTTCTTTTAGCTTGTTGGAACATATCTCTAACACGACTTGCTCCTACACCAACAAACAATTCTACGAAATCAGAACCACTTATAAAATAGAATGGTACATTTGCTTCTCCTGCTACTGCTCTTGCAAGTAAAGTTTTCCCTGTTCCTGGAGGACCAACTAATAATACTCCCTTAGGAATTCTTGCTCCTAATTTTTGGAATTTTTTAGGATTCTTTAAGAAATCTATTAACTCAGATACTTCTTCTTTTTCTTCTTTTAATCCTGCTACATCATCAAAAGTAACTTTATTATTACTATCATTCAAACGTGCTTTACTCTTTCCAAAGTCTAAAGAACTCTTATTACCTGCTAATTGTTTACTTAAAAAGAAATAAGCAAATCCCAATACTATAACAAAAGGTAATACATTAACTAGTATAATTAGTAATGATGAAGAATCAGGATCATTCTTAGCCTCTAACTTAAACTTTTGTACTTCAGAACTTTCTACTATCTTTTTCATTACTTCTTCACTTTTTGGTAATCTAACAAAGAAACTCTCATTTTCTTTATAACCTTTTAGTGAACCTGTAACTTCATATGTTTGAGCACTATTTCTAGGTGTAATATACATAGTTTTAATATTACCATCATTTAATTCATTCATAAACTCATTATAAGTTAAATTATTAATATCTTGATTCATAACATTAAATACATAAAATATACCTAGTGCTACTAATATCATAAATAAATATGGAACTAATCCTTTTTTTAAATCTTTTTTATTCATCTCACACACTCCTTCAGCAATATTCCATTATTATATCACAATTTTTAGTTTTTGACCTATCAAATTTAGATTTTTTTAAGCCTGGCACCCACACAATCTTACCTGTTGAATCAGTAACAATTGGCCACATATCTCTCTCATGTAAATCTATTTTATTTTCTATAAAAATTTCTTTTAGTTTTTTTCTTCCATCCATACCCTTAACTTCCATCTTATCTCCAAGTTTTCTAGTACGAATGATTAATGGTAAAACTACATCTTCACTTGATAGTCTACATATATTATTAGAATTATCAGTAGTTTCTTCTATCTTCTTAATTGAATGCCTATTTGGTAATTCTGCATATTCACTAAACTCAATCTCATAAGCAGTTAATTCTTCTGTTTCTTTTTTTAAATAAAATTCATTATAACTTTTTACTGCAATTATCTCATTAGGTAGATTAACATCCATATTAGCTTTTCTTGATGTAATCAAGGATAATAATAATTCTATATGCTTATCATTAATTAGAATAAGATCATCTTGATAATAATCCGCCATTATATAGTATAGTATTTCTTTTTGAATATATGAATCTACTTTCAAAAATTCATCAATTAGTATTCTACCACTCTTAGAATCTCTAACACTCTTTAAGGCCTTATCTCTTTCTTTTTCTATATATTTAGAAGCTTCCTCAATAGTATTACTAAATTTTAAGAATTTTTTATGTACATTAATATCCTCTTCTTTTAAAAATGGTAATGCATATTTCCTATACCTATTTCTTGTATATTTCATTTTACTATTAGAATCATCTATATAGTATTTAACATTGTTTTCTTCATCATATTCTTCTAATTCTTTTTTTGTATAGTATATTAATGGTCTTACTATTTTATAATTATCCATATCAACTATTTTATGGAAACCACTATATCCACTAATATTAGAACCTCTAGTTATTCTCATAAGAATAGTTTCTATTAAATCATCCCCATGATGAGCAGTCATTAAATAATCTGCTTTATACTTTTCAACAACTTTTTCAAAGAAAAGATATCTTATATTTCTTGCTTCATTATGAAAGTTATCATCCCCATATTTTTCAATAACCATTGACTCTAATATTACATTTTTTTCTTCACAATACTTCTTAATAAATTCTGCTTCTTCAATACTTTGCTTACGAACATTATGATTAACATGAGCACATATTATTTTTAATTGATATTTATCCCTAATTTTTAAAAGTAAATCAAACAAAGCCATAGAATCTGGTCCTGTAGAACACCCAATTACTATAGTATCTTTTTCCTTAAAATTAAAACTTTCTTCTATATTAATACTCATATTTTCTCACCAACTCTATTCTATCTAAAAACAGCAATTTTATCAATAAAAAATTCTACGGAATACGTAGAATAATTTCTCCATCTTTAGAATAAGCATATTTTTCTCTAGCATATCTTGCTATATAATCAGGATCTTGTAATTTAGAAGCATCAACTTTTAGTTCTTCTTCTTTCTCTTTTAATGCTACTAACTCTTTCTTTAATTCCTTCTTTTCTTGATATTTATCATATATCTCTACCCAATATTTTAATGTTGCATAAGTGGTACTTCCAATTACAAATATAGATACAACTGATAATAAGAACATTCTTTTTAAATGTCTTTTCTTTTTCTTCTTAGCCATATCTATCACCTACTTTACTAAATTTAGTATATCACTATATACTTTTAATACAACTTTTTTAAATCTATTTTTTCCTATTTGACACTTTTTTAACATTAGATTTTACTTTATTCTTGAATATAATAACAGGTCTTTTAAAAAAAATTGTAGCAAATATATATCCTAAGAGTATTGATAATAAAAAGTAATTATGAATAATACCATTATTTATTCTCTTTAAGATTATAAAATATAATAACGAAAAATCAATTATATAAATAAAAGTAAATATTATTTTAATAACTATTTTTTTAGAAAATAAGAATCTATAGTTTAATTCTGTAAATACTGAGAAAATAATTCCAAATATAAAAGAATATATTAATGAATATATTTGGATAGATAATCTCATCATTTAAATAATCTATTAAATAAAGCAGATTCTTTATTTTTCTTTGAATTTTCTTCTAAATAATTAATACCATTTATAGTTCCTCTAATAGAAATATTACCTTGAACAGTATCTAGTTTAATTAGTTCTAATTCACTTCCTTTAACTACCATAAAACCTAAATTAGTTTCAATGAGAAATTGCTCAGTATCAAAGTTCTCTATCTTTTTTACTCCCGTAATCATTAAATTTTTTCTTTCTACTAAACTTATTCCATGATTATAACTTACAATTGTATCTTGTTTCTCCATATTATTTCCTCCTAAAAAATAATATGCAAATACTTAGTATAATATTACAAAAAAAAAGAGAATAATTTCTCTTATTATTCACTATCTGATACTGCTACTGTTTCAGCTTTATTGTAAGCATCAATTATAGCTTCTTCAAACATTGCTCTTACTTCTGGGTTAATTGGATGAGCTATATCTCTATATCCACCAGTTGCTGTCTTACGACTTGGCATTGCGATGAATAGACCATTATCTCCTTCAATAACTCTAATATCATGAACTGCAAAACTATCATCTAATAATACTGATGCAATTCCTTTCATACGTGATCCTTCTTTTTCAATCTTACGTACATTTACTGATGTAATTTTCATATTTTGCCTCCTTGAAAAGTCTAACAACTTTCTAAGTATATTTTATAATACGTATTAACAAATTGCAATAATTATTTTAATTATTTACAACTAGTTGACTATTGAAAAAAATCTACTTCTTTAAAACAATTTCTTTCATCTCCAAATTGTTTATTAATATATCATTGTAACTATAAGATTTTATTCTAGGATATTTACCTATTACTTTTATAGTAAAAATAGAATTATATGTTTCATTAATAACACCAATAAACTCCTCTATTTGATTTCTAGCACCGTTAAACTTAAAGGCATATGTTTTACCTTTATTATTACTGATATTCTTCCTAATTTTTTCTATCATCTTGGATACCCCACAAACATAGTACCATCAGTAATAATTCCACCTATACCATCACTACCATATTTTGTTTTTTCTATCATTGCTAATAAATCAATGCTTTTATTCTTTTCTGATAAAGCAATTGAGGATGCTATAATAGCAGGATCTAGGGCATGTATGTTTATTCTTTTTGGACTTGATGCAAAATTAGACCCTGCTTTTATTAATTCTTCATAATTAGATTGACATGCTCCAGATATAATTATTAGTTTATTTTGATCTTTTTCATACTTTCTAGCCTCTTTAACTGCTTTAATAAAATTCCCACTATTCTGATAATTATTTAAATCCGTTTTATCATCACTATTCTTATGATATGCATCATGTCCTGTTATAACTAAGATATCCGGTTTATATTCTTGAAGGTATTTTATTATCTCTTTATGTATATCTTTCTCATCTATTATTAACCCATATGACTGAACATTTAAATCATGATAAAAATTAATACATCTTTGTAAATAATCTTTATCAGCATCTATATGAAGAATCTTCCCCGGTAAATAAAAATAATCATCTCTATTTAAATCAATACTTTTTAGATTTTTATTTATTATTTCCCTATCTGTTTTGACTACATCTAAAGTTTTTTCTTTCTTTAAATCATCTATCACACAGTCTGCGTATAATCTTAAATCAACACCTTTTAAAGTTACAATATTATCAGTTATATCTATTATTTGAAAAATAATATCATTATTATAAGATTTTCTACTAACAATATCTCCTATATTAAAATTCAATGTGTTCACCTCAGATAATTATATGAATATATAAAAAAAAGATACCTAAGTATCTAAAATCTTACTAACTTTTTAACTTTTCCTTCTTCTTTACTAGGAATAAATGATTTTTTATTTCTTTGTAAAATTATAAAATAATATCTATCTAATACACTATCATCTAACTTACTATATAATCCTTTTCCCTTTTCTTGTAATTTCTTATATTCTTTTTTACATCTTTCTAAACTTTTGCAATCAGTAACTATTTTATTTTCTTTATAATATTCTATTTCATCAGCTTCTATTCTTTTTCTTCCAAATAATTCTGGATTTTCAAATGAAAAACTACCCGTAAAAAAAGTATTATATATTTTAATAATATCACTAATATTAAGTTTATCATCATAGCAAAAATATTCCAATAATTCATCTAAATTATAATAATCTCTAACTAAAATACTACCATCACAATTTGCAAGTATATAACTACTATCTGCACCATTTAATATTGGATAATTAGTAGTATCATATAATAAATCATAAGCATATTTATCTTTTGTTGGTGTGAATAATATGTTTCTATATATGTTAGATTTTTTTACATCTAAGCATCCAGCAACATCATTTCCAGTAGTTATTCTTCTATATATACCATTAGCTCTAATTACTTCTCCAACATAAATATCTTTTCTATTAACTATATAGTCTTTCTTCTCCATAGAAAAACATCCCCTTGATTGGAATGCATTATATCACAGTATTATTTATCATTCAAACTATTAGCAAGTTCTACATATACTTCAAGTGGTAATTGTTCTGCTCTAGAAGTAAGAGAATATCCATTACTTATTAATACTTTTTCTATAATATCTAGATTATAATCAAATAAATTATTCTTTATAGTCTTTCTTTTAAATCTAAAACTATCTCTTACTAATTTAAAGAATAATTCTTTATTCTCTAGTTCTAATAAATTCTCTTTCCTAGAAAAAGATACAACAACACTATCTACATTAGGTACAGGAATAAATTCTTTCCTATTAACAATAAATTCTTTTTTTATATTATAAAAATAATTTAAATATACAGTAATGGAACCATATTCTTTAGAACCCTCTTTAGCACTAAATCTATCTCCAACTTCTTTTTGAATCATCATTACTATTTTAGAAAAATTAATATCTGAATCCATTAATTTCATCAGTATTGGTGTTGTTATATAATATGGAACATTACTTACAAAATAGATATTATTATAAGAATAATTCTTTATATCAATACTTATATCTCTATTAATAAAGTCATCAAATATAACATCTATATTATTATATTGTTCTTTAAGTCTATTTAGATCAGATTCTAATTCTTTATCTATTTCATATGCAAGAACTTGTTTTGCTCTTAAGGATAATTGTTCTGTTAAAATACCTCTACCAGGACCAACTTCAATAACTAAATCATCTTTTGTAATAGAGGCAACATCTGCTATTTTCTCAACAATTCTTACATCTTTTAAAAAGTTCTGACCAAACTTCTTCTTAAAATTAAATGAATCCATATAACCACCAAGTAAATTGTACTAGATTTTAACTAATTTGTCTATCAAACAAAAAAGGAATTATCACTAATTCCTAAAAGATATATAAATATTGTCAACTAAATATATATAGACTTACCTTTGTTCAGATTCTTCATGAAACATAAAACAAATATTAGCTCCACCAAGTCCATAAAGTAATATTTTCATAAATGGAATAAAATCATTGAAATATGAGAAATTTATTCCATATCCCATTATCTCATTTAATAACATATTCTTATCTAAAATAGCTCTTAAACTAACTAAAATGATGCAAGAAAACACTAAACAGCATGTTAGATTGTAAAATATATTATTATTAATTTGTTTTTGATGAGCAGTTATATTAATAAAGAATAATAAAAGTACTAAAACAAATGGAATAAATATTGGTACTGCATTAATTATATCTTTATTTATTCTATGATACATTGATAATACTATATATAAGCTTATTCCAAAAGATATAATTAATAATATAAATTTTAATACTAGAAATAATCCATTTAATATTTTTTTCATATTATTTAGACACCTCCTTAAACCATAAAGAAACGTCATAAATATAATCTATTGATGCATTATACTTATTTATTATTTCATAATAACTATCTTTTGTAGAATCATATAAATCTATCTTACTAGCATTACTACTAAAGGTATAATTACTATTACTCTTAATTACTTTTTGTAAATAGTCAGTAGATTTTATTAAAGATTCTATATCATCTTGCATAAATAATGTAGTAGCACTAGAATTACTTATTTTTATTTTAGATTCAGGGGATGTTATTTCATATAACTGTTTAACTAAACATTCATTGGCTATATTTATTTGGTAAAATTGTTGCATATCATATATATCTTTAATACCCACTTCTTTTTCATTTAGCAATGTACTAAGTTCTTCATTATTTATCTTACTAACACATGTATTTAATCTTGATTTTATACTCGCTAGTGAATAGATATTTTCTGTACCAGCATATTTATTCATATCAAAAGAAGATATATTCTCATTTATTTTATTAAGCTTGTTTTCTATTTCTCTATTTACCTTAAAATCACTATCTTGCTTTATATAAACACTACTTACATCTTTATAATGATAAAAATTAATTAAAACAAGAAAAAAAGTAAATCCAAAAACTATCCCAGTTATAGAAAAACCAATTAAGTTAAAATATTCCACAAATACTTTTTTCATACTTATCACCTAATTCACTATTGGATTTACTTTAATATTATAATTATATGATTTTCCTACCCAATTATCTGCTTGTACAGTTTCGTTTACCCAAATACGTAATTCATATTTTTTTTCCTCTTTAGAAGAAATTGTATTTTCGTCTAGTATATTATTACTTATTTCTGATAAATTTCCTGTCTTAACAATTATACCATCTTGTTTTAATTCATATTTTAGATAGTTTCTACTTAATAATTCTGTAGAAGCGTCTGATACATAATCTTCAATTAATAATTGATACTTAGCTTTTACATCACTTTTATTAATTACTTTAAATAAATATGGTGTTATAGCTTTACCTGTTGTATCATCAACTGGCGTTTGATTCTCTAAATTAACACTACCCTCATCACTTAAAACTATCTCAAGTGTATTTAAATCTACATTTGGCTTTCTTTTATTAAAGAAATTCCAACTATAAAATGATATTAGGAATATTGATACTATTAAAATTATTCCTCCAACTAATAAAAACAAACCCTTTTTCATTCAAATCACCTCTATATTATCTCACTATCAGATTTTTCTTTTGTTTCTTCTTCTTTTTCTGCTTTCTTTCTTTGTACTAAATCTATTCTTTTTCCATTAACAGACATAATAATTTTATAAATATCATATATAACTACACCCAAGCAAGGAATAACTACTAATATTATCCAACCATATGCCTGCATCAATATATATTGTACATAACCTATTAAAGGTATTTTTAAAATTACTTTACCATAGACATTTGTAGCAGGTACAAGCGTTGCATCTTCTACATTATTGTTATCTCCTTTAGTACGGAAATATAATTCTCCATTGGTCATTCTTTCGATACCTACTATTCTATGTGTTATTGTTAACCCTGAGTATCTAGGATCACTTGAATTAAATGTTATAATATCTCTTATTTTAAATTCTTCTGGTTCCTTTCTTAATACAATAATTGCATCTTCGACATTTATAGTTGGAACCATACTTGGAGTTACTACTATATATGCACCTAGCAATGGAGATTTTGCTGTTCCAGTTTTGATATTATGGAGCAAATCAACTGAATATGCTGCAAAACCAACTGCTACCAGTATTAAAATAAGTAATATAGAATATAAAAAGACTTTAGCAACAAAATGATAAATTTCATATGCAATATGCAGTTTATTCTTAAGTTCTTTTTTTTCCTGATTATCCATCTTGTCACTCCCTTTTATTTTATACTAACTATATAATAGCATGAATTTAAAAAAAATGCACTAGAAAAGAAACAATTATGTCTCAGCATCAACATTTATTTTTATTTTAAAAGTTTTAACAGTATCTGATAATTGTTCTGTCTCATTAATCCACATTCTAAATCTATAATTATCAATGAATTCTTTAGTATCATTTTCACTATTATCAAAAGTTCCTTTATATAATATCATTCCATCTACAGATGTCGGATTAAATATTGTTGGTTCTAAAACTTGTTGATATGTTCCTCCTTCTTTTTTTTCGAGATACACTTTTATTTGATTAGGTTCTAATGAATTTAGTGTTGGTACTTGTTTAGCAACTATATTATAGTTTATTTTTATTATTCCAGAGATTGATGAAGTTAATGCAAAATCAAAATATTCTTCCTGTTGTTTTCCAATATAATCTGATATTGGTATAGCATTTTCTATTGAAATTACATTAGTATTACTTTCAATATATGACATTTGTATAGCCCCTGTTGTTATAGCATTAATCTTTTCACCTTGGACAGTATATTTAAATACTGCATAAGTTATACCAGTAATAACTAATATTATTAGAGCAACACCAAATATAGATAATAATAATTCTCTTGTTTCTTCTTGTTTCATACAATCATCCCTTATTCTAAAAAAAGCACATATTATTGTGCTTTTCCATATACATTTACTTTTACTGTATAATGTTGAGATATTTCTACTGCAGCATTCTCTTTAATCCACATTCTTAATCTATAGTTATCTGTACCTGATTCTTCTTTCGTTACTGTTTTTAAAATCATTGATCCTACAGGAGAACCAACTTCACTTTCTTCAGTAATTGGTGTATAAACCTTTGGTGCCATTACTTCTTCATATGTTCCACTAACTTGTTGTTCTAAATATAACTTCATATTTGCATCTGGTATAGTAGAACTTTTATCTTTCATAGCTGCTATCTCATATTTTACTTTAGCATTTCCTGCTAGTGTAGCAGTTATTGTGAAATCAAAATATTCTCCTTTACCACTTAATAATTTACCAACTGCATCTGAAGTAGGTGTTGCATTTACAATTGAAATTCCATTTTCACCTTCAGTGTAATTCATAGATATATTTTGTGTAGTAATAGAATTTGAGTTTCCGCTTTTATGTTCTTGTTGAAAAGTAGCAAATGATAAACCTAGAACGGCTAAAACAAGAATGGTAACTCCAACAATTGAAAATAACAATCTTCTAGTTTTCTTTTCTTCTTGTTCTTGTTCTTTAAACAACTTTTGTTCTTCTGTTAATTGTTCTTTTTTACCCATAATACTACCTCCTAATCATTTGCTTCTACATTTACCTTGATTTTAAAATGTTCACTATTTGAAACTAACATATATTCATCAGAAATCCACATTCTTAATCTAAATTTTTGTGTTCCACTACTTGTAAAGTTTCCATAATATAATTGTTTTGCATTACTATTTTTAACTGATGTTTTCAATTTATCATATGTTGGAACAACTTGATCATAACCTGTAATTGGATTATCAGTAGTTCCATCAGTCAAATATACTTTTACGTATTTTTCATCTAATTCATCTTCTACTGCTAATTTAGTAGCATATACTTCATAAAATACATTACTAAATCCTGCCATAGTACATGACACATTAAAATCAAAATATCCATTATTCTTTGTACCACTATCTAGATTCTTTCCAACTTCATCAGAAATTGGTAATGCATTCTCTAGCGAAATTCCATTTGTCATTTCTGTATAACTAAAAGTAACTGTTCCTGTAGTTACAGTATTACTTATTCTACCTTCTTTACTATATCTAAATATTGCATATGTCAATGCTGAAATAGATATAATTAATACTAAAACTAGAATTATTGGTAAAATTATTTTTTTATTATCATTTTCTCTTTCTTTTTCCATAAGACACACTCCAAAACCTTTACCCTATATATAATTAAAATACCATAATAACTAATTTAAGTCAAATACATTATATGTATTTTCCAATGTTTTTACAGATACTTCTTCTATACTAATATTCTTTATTTCCGCTATCTTTTTTGCTATAAAAGAAATATATTTAGAACTATTTGTTTTTCCACGATATGGTTCTGGTGTCAAATATGGACTATCTGTTTCTAGCACTATATTTGATAAATCTATTTTTTCTATAACTTGATATAATTTGCTGTTTTTAAAAGTTAATACTCCACCTATTCCTAATTTATATCCCATGGATATAAAAATGTTAGCTGTCTCTAAACTTCCTGAAAAACAATGAATAACACCTGTAACATCATACTTGCTTAAAATTTCTATTATATCTTTAGTGGCATCTCTTGAATGAATGACAACAGGTAATTTTAGTTTTTCTGCTAGAGACAATTGTTTCTCGAAAAGAACTTTTTGCTTATCAATGTTTTCTTTTCCATAATAATAATCTAATCCTATTTCTCCAACACCAACTATTTTTTTATTGTTGACTATTTTTTTTTCCAATTTATTAATATCTTCATCACTAACATTATCGGCCTCACTGGGATGATAACCAATTGTAGCGTATGCAATATCATATTTATTTATATAATCTATAGTTGTTTCTATTTCTGTTTCTTCACATCCAGAAATTATTATCTTTTCTATACCTGCTTTCTTATCTTCTTCAATGACCTTATCTATATCATCATAATACTCATTAGATATATGACAATGTGTATCTATAAACATATCTATCACCAATATTATTATAAAACAAAAAAAATATCATCTCAATGATATTTTAAAATTATCTTTTACTATATATTTTTAATCTTACATAGCAATACGTAATCATTACAAAATATGATAAATCTAAAATACTCTTAACTCCTAATAATGGAGGAATTATTAATAGTAAAAATAATAAATAGAAAAAATCAACAGTTAAAAGACTACTAATTTTTATCTTCACGTAAATGCTCCTTTCTTATATTTACTACTTATACCACTTAATACAACTATTTAACTATAACATAAAAAAAAGATACTAGAGATTTTTTCTAATATCTTTTATCAAAATTGACATTTTCATTTACACTAGATTATTTTCTTCCATAAATTTTTCTTTATCTATTCTTTGAAATAGTGCTTCTGCTTGATTTAAATCATATTCGTTATCACTAACAAATTTTAAAGAGTCATTTTTGTTATTAATTTGATTCATAATTTTTTCTGAAGTTGAAGGTAAATATGCACTTAAGAATTTAGAACAAACTCTTATTGATTCTAGTAAATTATATAACACTGTCATTAATCTATCTTTTTGTGTTTCATCTTTTGCTAGTACCCAAGGCATAGTCTCATCAATATATTTATTACTACTACGTAATACATTAAAGATTTCACTAATGGCATCACTTATCTCTAATTTAGACATTTTTTCTTCTACTTTTTCTTCTAAATTATTAATACCTTCTATAAACTGATTATCAATATCTTCATTTACTTTTTTATTGATAATTTCACCATTAAAGTATTTATGACCCATACTTATAGTTCTTTGAACTAAGTTTCCTAAAACATTTGCAAGATCTCCATTTAATCTTTCTATAACTAGATCATATGTTATGTTCCCATCACTTGCAAAAGGTATTTCATGTAATAAGTAATATCTAATTGCATCAACTCCAAATAAATCTACTAAGTCATCAGCATAAATGACATTTCCTCTAGATTTACTCATTTTATCATTGTTCATTAAAAGCCATGGATGTCCAAATACTTGCTTAGGAAGTTCTAGTCCCAATGACCACAAGAAACATGGCCAATATATTGTATGAAATCTAATAATGTCCTTTCCGATTAAATGAACATCTGCAGGCCAATATTTATTGAATGTTTCTGTACAGTTATCTGTATCATATCCGATATTAGTAATATAATTTGTTAAAGCATCTAACCATACATATACAACATGTTTAGGATCAAAATCTACTGGTATTCCCCAAGAAAACGAAGTTCTTGAAACACATAAATCTTGTAATCCCGGTTTTATAAAGTTATTTAACATTTCATTCTTACGAGATTCTGGTTGAATAAAATTTGGATGTTCATTTATATAGTCTTCTAATTGTTTTTGATATTTTGACAATTTGAAGAAATATGCTTCTTCACTTTTTCTTTCTACTTTTCTTCCACAATCAGGACATACATATTCTCCTTCTTCATTCTTTACAACTTGTGTATCTGTCCAAAAAGATTCATCTGGAGTACAATACCATCCTTCATATTTTCCTAAATATATATCTCCTTGATCATACATCTTCTTAAAGATATGTTGCACTGCTTTTTCATGTATTTCATCTGTTGTTCTAACAAATTTATCATAACTAGTATCCATTAAATCCCAAATTCTTTTTATTTCTCCTGAAACATTATCAACATATTCTTTTGGACTTATTCCTGCTTCTTTTGCTTTTATTTCAATCTTTTCACCATGTTCATCAGTACCTGTTTGAAAATATACGTCGAATCCTTTCAATCTTTTATAACGTGCTATTGCATCTGCTAAAACAATCTCATATGTATTTCCTATATGAGGTTTACCTGATGTATATGCTATTGCTGTTGAAATATAAAATTTTTCCATAATATCTCTCCTTCATAAATCTTATTTTAAAATAAAAAAATTATTATAATATAAGGACGAATTTTTCCGCGGTACCACCTTATTTTATAATAATTAAATTATACACTTAAACAGTTAACGCCTATCTACGTCTATACCTACATATCGATATAGCTGTTCAGAAGCCATATTTTATAATTAATTTATACTTGTTTCCACCAAACACAAGTTCTCTTTAATAAATTTATATTATAAAACTCTTCATCAAAACATTTGCTTGTGCTTATTTTAACACACTTTTTTTTATTCTTCAATATGTCTTCCTAAAAAATTGGATGTAACAGATGCAAATTTTACTTCAACATCTCCGATACTATCACTTTCAGAAAATATTATAACAGTTCCTACAACATCACCATTAGTGATGATTGGAGATATTACATAACTAAAGTTACCTTGTAATTGTTCAACAAATTCTACATCTTTATTTTCTTTTTCTATTACTATTTCCCTATTCTTAAGTTTTTCTTCTACATACTTAGAAATATTCTTCTCAATATAATCATTTTTATTATTTCCAGAAAATGCAATAACACTATCTCTATTAGTAATTAAAACATTTTTTGATAAAGATTGATTTATTGTATTAACTAAATCTTTACATATATCGTTTAAATCATTCATAGATGAAAACTTTTTTAAAGCAATCATTTCATTATCTACAAAAATTTCTAATGATTCACCATCTTTTATTCTAAGATTACGTCTTATTTCTTTAGGAATAACAATTCTTCCTAAATCGTCAATTCTTCTAACTACACCTGTTGTTTTCATATTATTCCCCACTTTCATCTATAAATATTATTAGTTTTTTTTAATAAAGTTATACCTTTTTATTTGTATATTTATATTATAATAAAAGTTGGAAAAAAATTCCTTGGTAAATATTTCCAATAAGTAAACAAAAAAAGATACCAAAGGTATCTAATCAAATATATGTGAATTTGTTTTTGTGAATAAATATCTTTCTCCTTGCTCAATAACTCCACTTATAAGAGTTTGATCTTTAACAAGTATCTTTATAGCTATATTATCACTTAATTGCTTTGAATAATTTGAATTCATAAACTTTTTAAACTCTTTACTTATATCTTCATTGTCATATAAGGCATCTATTTTGGTAAATAATACTTTTTCATTAGAATTTTTAAGTATTTCTTTAATTTCTTTTTTAATACTTTTATTTATGCTATCCAAATCTTTTTTAGATATTTTAATTATTTCTGTTTCCCTACTAGGCGAAAATAAATCTATTTTTTCAAGTAATGGATTATTTCGAATTTCTATTAAATTTAAAATATTCTTTGATACTTCTTTTCTATATCTATCCAAAATTTTTTCCAATTCTTCTGAATCAAGTACAATTTTATCTTTTTTTGCAAGAGAAATCATTTTTGTTCTTATAACATCCATAGAATCTAATGGAGGTTTTTTAACCAAAGATAAAATATCTCCTTCTACTAATGACTTAGTATTATTACTAATAATTTCTTTAGTAGCATTCTTATATGTGTCTAAATGTTGTTTTTTAAAATCTTCTATCTCATTCATATTACTAACTCCTCTATTATGGACTATATAAATAATATCAAAAAGATTAACTACAAGCAAGATAAAATATTAATTTTTATTAGTATTTTTTAAGATAACATCTAGTAATTCAGTTAAATAATATAGTGGATGATCTTCTAATTTTATAGTATCAAGAATTATTAGTAAATTACTTCCTCTACTCTTAAATCTAAACATATTTGAAATTTTAAATGATTCCATAAACAACTCTTCTGTATCTATTTTTTTAACTACATCCTCAGGAAAACATAATTCTATATAATTCTTAGTCTCTACAACACTTTTTAATCCTATTTTTTCTGATTGTTTTTCAAACCATTCTTCATACATATATATTATGATATTTTTATCTACTTTACCAAATCTATCTTCTATTTCTATTTTTATATCGTTTAGTTTTTCTTTACTATCAATTTCATTTATTTTTCTATGAATTTCTATTTTTATCTTTTCATCTTCAACATAACTATCTCTAATATGAGTATCAACATTTATTAATGGTTTAGAACTATCTTCTTCTTCATTTATTTCTATACCCTTTCTCTTTGATACTTCGATATCTAGCATTTTTAAGTATAGATCAATACCAACTGTATCTATAAAACCTGCTTGTTCACTACCTAGTATATCTCCTGCTCCTCTTATTGATAAATCACGTGTCGCAATTGAAAAACCACTTCCTAATTCAGTAAACTCTTTTATTACATTAAGTCTCTTATGTGCTGTTTCTGTTAATACTTTTGATGGATTATACATAAGATATGCATATGCAAATTTATTACTTCTTCCTACACGACCTCTAATTTGATACAACTGACTAAGTCCAAAACGATCGGCATCTAAAATAATTAATGTATTTACATTAGGAATATCAATTCCTGTTTCAATAATTGTAGTACAAAGTAAAATATCAAACTCTTTATTAATAAAAGATAACATTCTATTTTCTAATTCATCTTTACTCATCTTACCATGAGCATAGGTAATTCTTGCATCAGGAACCAATAATTCTAAATCTTTCATTTTGTTTTCAATACGTTCAACACTATTATAAAGAATAAATGTTTGTCCATTTCTTGATAATTCTTTATATATTGCGTCTTTAATTAGTTGTTTATTTTCTTCAACAACATAAGTTTGAATAGGATATCTATCAACTGGAGGTGTTTCAATAAGGGATAAACTTCTCATTCCTACCATAGACATTTGTAATGTTCTAGGAATTGGTGTTGCTGTTAAAGTTAAAACATCAACATTTGTCTTATACTGTTTAATTTTTTCTTTATGAACGACTCCAAATCTTTGTTCTTCATCTATTACAAGTAGACCTAAATCTTTTAATGTAACATCATCACTTAATAATCTATGTGTTCCAAAAACTATATCAATTGTTCCTTCTTTTAAACCTTGTAGTATTCTTTTTTGTTCCTTACCAGTTGTAAATCTATTTAATAGAGCAATATTGACAGGAAAATTTTCAAAGCGCCTAATTGCATTTTGATAATGTTGATTAGAAAGAATAGTAGTTGGACACAAAAATAATACCTGTTTTGAATCAACAACAGCCTTCATAGCAGCACGAAAAGCAACTTCTGTTTTTCCAAATCCTACATCACCACATAACAATCTATCCATTGGAATATCTTTTTCCATATCTGATTTTATTTGATTAACTGAAACTTGTTGATCAATTGTTAATTCAAATGGACACTCATTTTCAAAATCCTCTACCATTTTAGAATCAACACTAAAACTAAAACCTTTTCTAAGTTCACGTTCAGCATATAATCTCAATAACTTATCTGCCATATCAGCAACTTTTTGTTTTACTCTAGCCTTGGTCTTTTTCCAGTCTATTCCATCCATTTTATTAATCTTAGGTATCATACCATCTTTACCTACATATTTATAAAGCAAATCGATTTTTTCTACTGGGATATATAATTTATCATTACCACTATATAAAACTTCAATATAATCTTTACTAATACCATTAGAAGTTAATACCTTAATACCATTATATATACCTATACCATGAGCATTATGTACTACATAATCACCTATTTCTAAGTTATTGATATCTTTAATCTTTGAACCATATTTAAATTTAGTTTTATATGATTTATTCTTACTACTATCAATAAATAGTTCAGATTCCGTTAAAAAGATATAACTATCATAACAAAATCCCACTGACATTTCAGACACAACTAAATTAACTGAGTTTTCTTTAATATTATCAAAATCTGTCTCAGTTATTTTCATATTTAAATTTTTTAATACATTCTTTTTCTTTTGTTTAGAAATACAAATAATAACAGTCTTTTTGTCATTTATGCTTTTATTTATATAATTATTAAGATTTTCTATATTTTCATTAAATTTATTAATTGTAGAAACATTATATCTTATAATATCAATATTCTTAGTAGATAAGTTGTTGGTGTCTAAGTAATACATATAGTTCTTTTCATTTAAACTATTTAAATCAAACATATAATTCCCATTAAAATCAGTATCTTTAGTCTCTCTATATGTTAATATTTCCTCTGCAATATTCTTATAAGCTACTTCTAGTTCATTATAGTTTTTATATATTACTATAGGATTATCTAAGTAATTTGATATATTACATACTTTTTCATAATTAGGTAGGTATTTTTGTTTTCTATCATCTAGTATTTCTTCTTCTACTATAAACTCTGTGATAGGTTTTAGTTTAAATGATGAAATACTTTTTAATGACTTTTGAGTATTGGGATTAAAATATCTAATTGAATCTATTTCGTCACCAAAGAATTCTATTCTTATTGGATAATCCTCTCCTAAAGGAAATAAATCGAGCACATAACCTCTAATACCTAATTCTCCAGTTTTAGTAACTATACTCTCTCTTTTATAACCTAAAGATATTAATTTCTTTGCTAGTTTTTTAGGTTCAATCTCCATCCCTGTTTTTAGTGTTAGAATAGAATTTAAATATTTCTCTTTGATAGGTAAAAATCTTAAATATCCCATTAAATTAGTAATTATTATCTTAGGTTCACTATCTACTATCTCATTTAATGTTTCTAGTCTCGTTACTTCTAAATCTGGACTAATTGCAATAGCTTCACTTGTTAAAAAATCATCCATTGGAAATAAATATGTACTAGAAATATAATTTTGCATTGATGAATATAGTTTATTTGCTTCATATAATGAATTAACTACAACCAATATATTCTTTTTTTCTTTCTTTAATAAGTTTCTTAAATAGACACAAAAAAACTCCTCGGTAATTCCTGTTATACCTAGGTTATTTTTGTATTCTACACTAATTAACTTATCAAATACATTCATTCTTATCACCTATTTTTTTGATTGTATTTATTCATTAATTTAGAAAACTCCATCTCAAAATAATCATCTATTATTTCTACTGACTTTGGTTTAAACGCTTCTATTATTTCTTTTTCTTCTTTTGATAATTTACCTAATACATAATCTTTAGTATCAATATCTTTTTTATTTGAGATACCAATTTTAAACCTTTTATAATCTCTAGTAGATAAATGCTGCTCTATATTCTTTAGACCATTATGTCCTCCACTACTACCAGTTAATTTTAATTTAAAGTTACCTATCTCTAAATCTAGATCATCACTTATGATTAAAATATCTTCTACTTTTATTTTATAAAAGTCTACATACTTTCTAACTACTTCTCCACTTAAATTCATATAAGATTGTGGTTTTAAAAATACTACATCTTCATTATGTATTTTTTCTTTCAAATATAATCCATTATCTTTTAATTTAAATGTTCCTAAATTTTTATTAGTTACATAATTATCTAATATAATAAACCCTATATTATGTCTTGTATTTTCATATTCTTTTCCTGGGTTACCTAATCCAACTATTAATTTCATCTACTCACCTTCTTTATTCTTATTATCGTGATACTCTTTATATATAATTGATTTTGCAACATTTCTTTCTTTTGCTACTTTTTTAATAGCATCTTTTTCGTCCATTCCATCTTCTAAATAAATATTTATATGTTCAAGTATATCTAAACTATTATAACCAACTGTTTCTGTATTTCCTTCAACTATTAAAACAATTTCTCCTTTTATATTATCAATATCTTTTAATACTTCATTAATGGTACCCCTATAAAGTTCTTCATATACTTTTGATAATTCCCTTGCTAAACATATTTTTCTATTGCCTATAACTTCCAACATATTTTCCAAAGTTTCTTTTATTCTATGAGGTGCTTCATAAAAAATTATGGTGTATGGTAAAAATTTTAAAGACATCAATTCTTGTTTTTGTTTACTACTTTTAGAATTCAAAAAACCATAAAATAAAAACTTGGATGGTGATATTCCTGAAGCAATTAAAGCAGGTACAAAAGCTGTTGCTCCTGGAAGACCTATAACATTTAAATTATTCTTTATAACTTCTTCTACTACTCTATATCCTGGATCACTAATAATAGGACTTCCTTGATCAGTTACCAAACCTATCTTTTTGCCTTCTTTTAACATTTCAACAACTTCATACTTTATCTTATCTTCATTGTATTCATGACAACTAATTAATTTTTTCTTAATATCATATTTTTTCAATAAACTTCCTGTTACTCGAGTATCCTCACATAATACTACATCAACCTCTTTTAAAAGATTTAAGCTTCTTATAGTAATATCGTCTAAATTACCTATTGGTGTAGGAATTAAGTATAAGTTATTTTCTGTTTTATAACTTTTTTGACTCATTTTATCACTCTTTTCCAAGATATATTTTTTCGTAATCACTTGTCATTATACCATTTTTTTCATAAAGAATAAATGGAGGCAATACTTTCATAGTGTTTTTTCCATTCTTAGTTGCCTCTACTAAAACTATTTTTGATTCTTTATCAACTGTATCGTGAACAAATCTAATTCTTTTGATTGCAAAATTATTCTTATTTAACTTTTCTATTAATTCTACTAATCTTTGTACATCAAAAACTAAATATAAACTTCCATTATTCTTTAATAATCTTTTACTTGATAATATTATTTGTTCTAAATTAATGAGATTTTCATGCTTTGCGTTTTCTTTAACTGAATTGTTATTAGTCTTTGAATAGTATGGAGGATTAGAAATAATAACATCATATTTATTTAGATTAGAATCTTCTTTCGAAAAAAGACATATATCTTCATTTATTAAATTTATTTGATCTTGCAGATTATTGTATTTTATTGATTTTTTAAAAATATCACAGAGCTCTTTCTGAACTTCAATTGCATCTATTTTTTTATTTGTTTTTAAAGACAACAAAAGGGGAATTATTCCAGTTCCCGTACCTATGTCTAATATATTTTTAGATGTTATTTTTAAAGATATGAAATTTACAAGCAAAACTCCATCTATACTAAATTTAAAGAATTCTTCATCTTGATAAACTTTCCTATTTTTATATCCTAATATATCATTTAATACAATCATAATATATCCCTATTCTACTTCAACAATATTACCATTTTCTAATTCTATTTGATATGTACCTTTTAATACATTTAATCCAACTACTTTTCCTTTTCCTTCTTTTTTGCTTACAATACTTCCTATTTTTGGTAAATCTTTCTTTAATTCTGTATAAACGTCATCTTCATAGTTTAAACAGCATAGTAATCTTCCACAAACCCCATTTATCTTTGTTGGATTTAGGGCAAGTAATTGATTTTTTGCCATATTAATAGAGACACTATTAAAATCTGTTAAAAATGTATTACAACACAAGAACAATCCACATGGACCAAGTCCTCCAACAATCTTTGCCTTATCTCTTACTCCAACTTGTCTAAGTTCAATTCTTGTTTTATATTTTTGTGCAAGTTTTTTTGCTAATTCTCTAAAATCAATTCGATCATCAGCAACATAAGTAAAAAATAATTGTTTTTTATCAAAAGTATAATTTGAACCTATAAAATTCATATCAAGTTTAAGTTCTTTAGCTATTTTTTTTGCTTCTGATAAAGCCTTTTCTGCCTGTGTTTTATTCTCATTTTCTTGTTTTTCATCCTTTGCATTAGCAATTCTTACTACATTTTTTAATGGTAAAACTAAATTCTTGTCATTTTCTTTTTTTATGTCAGTTACACATATACCAAATTGTAGTCCTTGCTCAGTATTTACAATAACTTTATCACCTTTTTTTACATCCTTAGCATTAGGTGAAAAATAATAAATACTGTTTGAAAAATCCATTTTAACACCAATTACATTATGCATTACTACTCACCTCCATAATGTTAAATATAAAATTACTAAACCACAACTTCATATTAACATTATAATTTAGTTTTTCTTTTTCTTTCTCAATTATTTCTATCATTTTTACTATCAATGTTTCTTGATCAGTAGATTCTTTTAATTTTTTAAATAAATATTCTTCAACATCTTTAAGTGTATTTATTGCACTATTTCTATCAAAGAATAAATTTTCCAAGTAATAATCATATTTTATTAATACTTTTTTTGGTAAAAATAATTCATCACCAAATTCAATTATTTCTTCACTAAAACTTTCTTCAGTATTATTTTTTAATGAAAGTACTTGGCATCTAGATACAATAGTTTCTAAAACCATGTATTTGTTTTCTGTAATTAAAATTGCTACTATATCCTCTGGTGGTTCTTCTAAAAACTTTAAAATAGTATTAGCAGATGATTGATTAAGTTTATCTGCTGGATCTATAACATATATTAATTTGTTATCCATCATAGATTTTTTCATATATTGATTTTCTAATTGAATAAGTTGCTCTTTTTTTATATAAGCTCCATCTGGATATATGTATTTTAAATCTGGATAATTATTAGAATCAATTAAAGTACTTATTTTATCCTTTTCATCTCCATTTTTATTTGCAGATAGAATAAGTTTAATAAATTTTGAAATAACTTCATTATAATTATTATATCCTCTCGTCTCAATAAGGTAAGCATGTGATATTTTATTATTTTTTATGATACTATTTTCTACATACTCAAAAAAATTCTTTTGAATATTATCAATATCATCCATAATATCACCTCTTTTTATATAATTACTATTCTAAATAAAATTAGTGCAATTAAAGATGGTACTCCAAAGAAAACAATTAATGAAACTGTTATTATATTAATTGGAATAACCATATTAAAATTAACTGCTATAAGATTATATGTATAAAGTATTGCAAAACTTAGTACTACTTTCTTGATAAATTCTAATGCTTTTTTAATCATAATTTTCACCTTCTATAAAAACTATGATTTTTACAATATTTTATTCCTAACCTATTTCTTTTCTATCACTAAGAGCTCTTTCTAGAGTTAAACTATCTATATACTCAATATCTGCTCCCATAGGTAAACCACTAGCTAATTGAGTTATTTTAATATCTGTATCACTTAAAATCTTTTTAATATATAGCGAAGTTGTTTCACCTTCAATACTTGGTTTAAAAGCAAATATTATTTCTTGATATTTATCCTTTTTTATTCTATCCATCAGCTTTTCCAAACCTATATCCTCAGGATTAATTCCATCTATTGGAGAGATAAGGCCATCTAAAACGTGATAATATCCCTTAAAAACTCCCATTTTTTCAAACAGAAAGACACTTTTTATATCTTCAACTACACATAATGATTTTTCTCTAGTTGTATCAACACAAATATCACAAATATCATTTTCTGTTATACTATTACAGTTTGGACAGCGATGAATTTTTTCTTTGATTTGTTTTAAGCTTTCACTAAAGAATTCTACATTTTCATCTTCCATATCTAGTATTGAAAAACATAATCTTTCTGCTGTTTTTTCTCCTATTCCAGGAAGCATCTTAAAAGATTCAATTAAATCATTTATACTACTAGGATACATTAGAACAACCCTGGCATAGCGCTACTGAATTTACCCATTTTTTGTTCAGTATATTCATCTATCTTTTTATTTACATCATTAATGGCTAATTGAATCATATCTTCTAACATTTCTATATCGTCACTTGTAAGATCTTCATCTTTAGAAATTTCTACATTTGTTACTTCTTTATTTCCCTTCATAGTTATTTTAACTAGTGAACTTTCACCAATAAATTCTTTATTATCTATTTCTTCCTTAGTTTTTAACATTTCTTTTTGTAAATTCTGTGCTTGCTTCATAAGTGCTTGCATATTCATATTATATTCCTTCTTTCTTTTATTTTATTTCAACAATATCACCAAATAGTTCAACGGCAGGATTTTCTTCTACATCTAATTCTTTATCTTCTACTTGAAGTTTTGGCTCTTCTATTATTTTATATTTATTTCCTTGTTTTGTAAATTGTATATACTTATTTTTTTCTTGTTCCCAATACTTATTTGAAATGATTGCTAATTTCTTTGAAGAATTGGTTAATTGATTATATATTTCATTTAATTTGGAAATATTTTCCAAATTTTGATCAACTACAGCATCATATTCATAACTTAATACTAATATATCTTTACTTGATACACATAAATTAGCATTTAATATTTCAGATGCTGCAAAACCTTTTTCACTATCAAATACATAGTCATTTAGTGCATCTATTAATTTTAAATCATTACTTTTTTCTGTTTTAGAAGCTTCAGCAAATGCGTTATTCAATCTAATTTTCATTATTTCCTTTAGTTCATTTGTTTTATTAACAATTTCTGTGGATTCTTTTTTAACATTTTCTTCTACTCCTATTTGTGAAATACTCTTTTCTTCTTTTTCCACAATTTCTGTGACTTTTTTATTACTATTATTTTCTTCTTCAATTTTATTAACAACTTCTGTGGTTTGTTTTGAATCGTTATCACATATATTTCCATCATTAATAAACTTCAACATTAGAATTTCTACATAAATGTATGGCTTTGATGTCTTTTTAATATCGAACATATTTTCGTTAATATATTGTAATAATTTTTCTCTAAAATCAATATTATCATATTTTTTATTATCAACATAATACTCTACAACTTGTTGTTTTAAATAATAAATTAATTGATTCATTATTTCTATAATATTTTTTCCTAGTTCATTGTATTTTTCAATAGATTCAATAACATTAGAAATATTCTTTAATTCTATACTATTCAATAATTCTTCCAATGATTTTGAATCTATCATATCATTCATTTCATAGAAATCATTTAGAACTATTTTTCCACTTTTATATGAAGATAATTTATCTAATAATCCAAGTGAATCCCTCAAACCACCGTCTGAATATAATGAAATTTCTTCCAATACTTGATCATCGATATTAATACTTTCTTTCTCACATATTTCTTTCAATCTTCTAATATTTTCTTGTTCAGAAATTCTTTTAAATGAAAAGCATTGACATCTAGAAATAATAGTTTCTGAGACTTTTTGAGGATCCGTTGTTGCTAGTATAAATATTATATGTTCAGGTGGTTCTTCTAAAGTTTTTAATAATGCATTAAAAGCACCCTGTGTTAACATATGAACTTCATCAATAATATATACTTTATATTTCAACTCAGCTGGAACCAAGTTAACTTTGCTTCTTATTTCACGAATTTCATCTACACCATTATTTGATGCAGCATCAATTTCAATAATATCAACGCATTCTTTTTCTTTAGATATTTGACAGCTACTACATTTTTCACAAGGACTGCCATCTTCACTACTTTCACAATTAACTGCCCTTGCAAATATTTTTGCTATTGTTGTTTTTCCAATACCTCTTGGTCCAAAAAACATATATGCATGATTAACTTTATTATTTAATATTTCATTTTTTAATATTTGAATAACAAAATCTTGTCCAACAACATCATCAAATGTTTTAGGTCTATATTTTCTATATAAAGCTTGATACATACGAACACCATCCCTATAAATACTAGTAATAGTATAACATAAATATTTACTATTTTCTTTTATTTTCAAAGAATTTTTGAACTATTTTTTTACATTCATCCTCTAATATTCCGGATACAACTTCTACTTGTTCATTATTATCGTTACTATCAAAAATCATTTTGCTTATCTTGTTATTTTCATTTTTCACACCATAATATACTTTTCCTATTCTTGATTGTTTTATTGCACTTGCACACATTGGGCAAGGCTGCATAGTAACATACATTTCACAATCATATAATCTCCATCTTTTTAGTTTTTTTGAAATTTTTTTTATTCCCAGTATTTCAGCATGACATAATGATGAATGTTTTTTTTCTTTTAAATTATGAGTTTTAGATATTATTCTATTATTTCTAACAATAACGCATCCTATTGGAATTTCACCTATTTTGTACGCTTTATTTGCCTCTTTTAGTGCTTCTTCCATATATTTTTTTATCATTTTATCACCTACTAAAAAAGATGCACATAAATGTTGATTGTTAAAGCTGCTATCTTCCGATTCTGACTTGGTTCCAATACATTTATTGCATCTCTTACATTTTATTATAAAATTATTAAAAATTCAATAATAATCTTACTATTTTATACTAATTATTTCCTGGAAAATATTTTCTTCCTATGTTTCACGTGGAACATTGTTTTTTTTCTACTCTAATTATTTCCCGGGAAATATTTTCTTCCTATGTTTCACGTGGAACATTGTTTTTTTCTACTCTAATTATTTCCCGGGAAATATTTTTTCCTATGTTTCACATGGAACATTATTTTTTTCTACTCTAATTATTTCCCGGGAAATATTTTCTTCCTATGTTTCACGTGGAACATTGTTTTTTCTACTCTAATTATTTCCCG
>CACZTK010000099.1 GCA_902784095.1 uncultured Erysipelotrichaceae bacterium
AGGAATAAATAAAGTAGATAGTTATGGAGTAATAGAAGTTCCAGTACCACCTATAACTTATATTTACGCTGATAGTATAGAGGTAGAACAATGAGTTATGCAATATTTAGAGTAGAACCTATAAATAAATTAAAAGATTTAGGACAAATTGGTGCTCATAATACAAGAACAAAAGAAGCCTATAAATCTAATCCTGATATTGATAAAAGTAAATCACATAATAATATACAATTAGTTCCAATAACTCATAAAGACTATTATTCATCATATATGAATTTAGTTAAAGATTATAAAAAGCAACACGATGAAAAACAAAAGACAGAAAGAGAAAATAGAAAGAAAAGTTTTAATCAAATGTTAGATGATTCAAATAGTGTTGTTGCTGATGAATTATTATTTACTAGTGATAAAGAGTTCTTTAAAAATATGAGTAAAGAAGAAATTTTAAGATGGGCAAATTGTTGTATGGATTTTGTATATGAAGATATAGGTTATAAAAAAGAACAAATACTACACTCAACTATTCATATGGATGAAAAAACACCACACATACATTGTGTAGTTGTTCCGTTAATTAAGAAGTATGATAAAAGAAGTGACAAAGAAAAGTGGACTATTTCAAAGAAATACTATATGAAAGATAAAAATTATTTATCTACATTACAAGATAAATATCATGAAAGAATGGTAAGTAATGGTTTTGATTTAGATCGTGGAATTAAAAATAGTGATAATGAACACATAGATATAAAACAATATAAGAAGATAACTAGAAAATTAAATGTAGAATTAACCTCGAAAAACGAAAGATTAAATAAGTCAATGGAAGAATTAGAAAGTAAAATGAGTTCTAATAAAGAAACTATATTTGATAAAGATTATGTTAAAGTAAAAAAAGATACATTTGATTCAATGAATAAAGTAATAGAACAAACTAAAAAAGTTATGGAAATACAACCTAAAATACAAAAGGTTTATAATGAAGTTGATGAATATGCTAGAAGTTATAAATCACTTGAAAAAGAAAATGAAAATATACAAAAAGAAGTTAAATACTTAAAAATAAGAAATCAAAAACTAGAACAAGAAAATGATAAACTTATTTCATACATAAAAAACATTTTGAAGGCAATAAAAGAGTTTTTTAGAAAAATGTTACAACTTGGTAATGATAAAACAAAAGAAGCAACTACAAGCAAAATAAAAGATTATTATGACAATGAAGATTTTGATAAAGACGATATTTATGATATAGCAAAAGATACTGATAAAGAGGATGAATTATTTGATTATGCTGATATAGATAATTATTATTCAAAAGATGAAGATTTTGACTTAGAAATTTAGATAATTTTTATCTTTATTATTGACATTGAATATATTATATTATAAAATAATTCTCACATTTAGCAAAAATAATTGAAAAAAATTACTGAATGTGTGATATAATTAATTTAGAATAGGGAGTGGTGATATGATAAAAGATAACGAAATAAATTCTTCAATTATTGCAGATTTTTTTCTAACAAAGTCAGAATTAACTCCAAAGAAAATTCAAAAATTAGTGTATTATGCTTATTCATGGTTTATTGCTTTGAATAATCAAAATGAAAATCAAATTTATAATGTTTTATTTGATGAAGAACCAGAGGCTTGGATTCATGGACCAGTTTTCCCTACATTATATACAAGATTTAAAGATTATAACTGGAATGAAGTTCCAAAAAATGAAGAAAATATAATATTTGAAAACGATGATTTAATGAGTTTTTTAAACGATATTTGGGCGAAATTTGGAATTTATTCAGCAGATGAATTAGAATATATGACTCATCAAGAAACTCCATGGTTGAACGCAAGAAAAAATACTGTTTCTGATGAAAGATCTAATCAAAAAATTTCATTAAAGGATATATTTAATTATTACAATGCCTTATAATAAAAAAGAAATAAAAACATCAGGTAATGGGAAGGGAAAAACATTAGTAAAAGTCAGTGGTACAAGGCCATTAGACAATAAGATTGTTTTTTCCTTTTCCTTTTTTAATGGTCAAAGTATACATTATAGGGATTTTAATAACTTTTACGCTAATGAACAAGATTCAAAAAAATCAGTAAGTGATTTTTTTGAAACAATTAAATTAATGTCAAACTTAGAACCAAAAGAATTATTTTCTGCAAATATAAAAAAACAATATCATTATAATGAATTTGATGATAATTTAATAATTGATAGAATTGAAACTATTTTAATAAATGGTTATGGGATGACACGAAAAAAGGTTGATGAATTTGAAAGAATGTATTTTGAATTTTCATTTGGAAATGGTAAACGTGCTATTGGTACAAAAATTTACGATAATATATTTCAAATATTATTTATCGATTGCAATCATTTAGTATGTATAGAATCGGCAAGAAATATAAAACTAAAAAATGGTTTTAGTTATCCAAGTGTTTTTGAAAAAGTAAATAATGAAATAACAATAGAACAATTTCAACATGAAGAATTATTTCAAATGTTAATTGACTCAGCAAGAGAAGGAGCATATACAAATATTGATGATTTTATACAAGATTATGATGATTTGTTTGTTGAATTGTAATTTGACAAATGAGTAACACACTACGCTATTGGCAGAGCCAATAACGGTGTGCAAAAGGAAACTTCCCTTTTGAAACCCTAAACATAATTAATCAAGAACTATCTTTCAAGCAAAATTATGTTTTTTTTAATTGCAATAAATTGCAATTATTTATTTTCAAAACTTCGTAATGAAAATGAAATATGATATAATTAATAAAAGTAATTAATTATATCAATTTTTTTGTAAAGGAGTAAAGTATGATAATTGAAAAAGCAACTATTAAAGATATTGATGAAATAATAAATTTGTATGCAGAACGAATGCAATGGTTTAAAGATAACAATATAAAACAATGGAGTAAATATTTAACTAATCATCCTAAAGAACAATTTATTAAAGTTATAGAAGCTGGCAATTATTACATTTTAAAAATAGATAATGAAATAGTTGCTGGTTTTGAAGTATCAAACGATAGTCATTTTTGGAATGATAATTCACCTAATGCCTATTATTTATATAAAGTAGTCTCTAAAGTTGGATATAAAAATATTGGTAGTGAAATTTTTAAAAACGCTAAAAATATAACAATAGAAAATGGAAAGAAATATCTAAGAACTGAGTGTTTAGCATCCAATGAAAAACTTAACGATATATATGACAAGAATGGATTTAAGTATATAAAAGAAGGACAAGATTATTACCATTATATTTTAAGGGAGTGGGAATCATATGAATAAACCAATTATAGGAATTGTAGCAAAACATGATATAAAAAGTGAAAAAATTAGAACAGATTCATTAATTAGAGATGAAGTAAAACAAGCAGTATTTGATAATGATGCTATTGCTATAGGAATTCTATCACCAAATGATGAAATTCAATATACAGTTGACGATTGGCTAAAGTGTGAAAATGACATAAAAAAACCCGAAATAATAGAACAAATAAATATGTGTGATGGAATTATATTACAGGGTGGTAATAGTAATGAGGCATATGAAAATTGGATTGCAAAGTATTGTTATGAAAATGATATTCCTGTGTTAGGATTATGTGGAGGTCAAAATAGCATAGTTAGAGCACTTGGTGGAACAACTTATAAAATTAAAAATCCAGAAAAACATAATAGGCAACGTGAACAATATGTTCATAATATAAAAATAGATAAAAATTCTAAATTTTATGATATAGTTGGCAAAGAAGAAGTGATGGTTAATTCGAGGCATAATAGAGATATAGATAATTGTCCAAAATTGGAAAAAGTTGCTTTTTGTGAAGATGGGTATGCTGATGTTATTGAATCTAAGGATAAATTATTCTATCTTGGAACAAGATTTCATCCCGAAAGTTTGTATAAGATAGATGATAATATGAATAATATTTTCAAAAAATTTATAGAAGTATGTAAAAATAACTAGGAGAATAAAATGAATAAAGATGTAAATAAGATAAACAGAAGTATAAAAATTCAACCATTATTTTCTGCTTTTTCAGATGATTTAATTTTTTTAGTACCAATCGACACATTATTTTTAACAATTACAAAGGGACTAAATGCAAGTCAAATTCAATTTATGACAATGCTGTCGATGATAATTACAATATTAAGTAGAAAATGGTTGCTTAGAGCATCCGAAAAAATAGGAAATATAAAATCTTTAAGATTAGGATCATTCTTATTATTACTGTCAGCACTAATTTTAACATTTTCAAAACAATTTTATTTAATATGTTTTTATAGAATAGTTTTTGAATTAGCATTTATTTTCTTACATATGGCATTAATTGTTTTAAAAAATAACTTACAATCTGTAGATAAGGGAGAAGATTATTTTAAAATAAGAAATAAAACCAAAATAATGTATTCTATTACTACAATGATAACATCATTAATAGCAGGTTATTTATTTAATATAAATAATTATTTACCCATGTTCTTTCAAATAATTTTATGCATTATAATGTTTTGTATGTCATTTCTATTTTTTGAAGCCAAAATAGAAAATATAAATGAGAAAAAGAAAGAAAATAATAAAATTAAAAGTAGTTTTACTAAAATTACTTTATTAATAATATTATCATTTGCATTATCAACTACGATAATGAAATTAGGACAAAATAATAGTAAATTATTTATACAGTATGATTTACAAAAGGTACTATCAACTGAGATGGCTACATACTACATAACCACAATAGTGTTTGTATCAAGAATTGCAAGACTATTAGGTAATATGATTTTTGGAAAAGTATACCAAAAAACTAAAGATAAAATGAATTTAATAATAACAATATGCCTATGTTTGGCATTTATATTATTAATTACAGGGCATTTTTTAAATTTAAATATAACATATAAGATAATAATAATGTCAATTGGTTTTTTCTTAATTTTGGGAACTAGAGATTCATTTAAAGTATATTTAGAAGATGTAGCCTTGGAAAATACAAAAAAAGAACAACATCAAAAAATAATGGTTGATATGGAAATATATAGAAAAGTGTTTTCATTAATTGGAAGTGCTATATTTACATTAATTTTATTAAAATATGAACTAATAGTAATAGAATTTATTTTATTAGCAATGTGTATAACTGAATTAGTTATAAATAAAAAATTATATAGTGAATTAACTAAATAATCTTTTAGATATTATTATATTTTTGATAAATTTAGTTAAAATTGTGATATAATATTTATAGAAATTAATCTTTTAAAAAATTTCCAAACGTCTATAACTGACGCACCAGTGACGAATCTGTTCGAACTATTCGAACTTTATATATAGAGAACTTGCAAAAAGTTCTTTTTTATGTTATTATGTATTTA
>CACZTK010000100.1 GCA_902784095.1 uncultured Erysipelotrichaceae bacterium
ACAACAAATATGTGGTATTATTTCAATACAAATAAGTTTTATAGTAATGAAGCATGTACAACTGAAATAACTTCTATAACGAAACCATCAAGAACGGCATATACATTTAAAGGTTATCACGGAGATGGTACTTCTGGAGGAAATAATCCTGAATCATATATAAAACAAGATGGAACATGGTATGGTGATTTATGTACTGATATTTATAAGGATGCAACTTTATATGCAGATTGGGAAATGAATACAATAGTAAATATTAAGAGTGGTTCTGCTTCTGCAACTGGTTCTTCATCTGATCCATATTATGTTTATACAATAGAAGATTTAGTTCAATTAGCAAAAAATGTTAATAGCGGAACTACATATTCTGGAAAATATGTTAAAATGTATCGCTCTTTAGATTTCAATAATACCAGTCATTACTTGAGTTCTTCATCAACAACTTATGGTGATATTAATGGAGATGGCTCAACGGCATCTATTTATAATGAAGTAAGATCCTCATATGGATTTAAACCTATAGGAAATAGTTCGTATGCGTTTGCCGGTAACTTTATTGGAAATGGATATAAAATATCAAATTTATTCATTAATGGTACAGGGTATTCTGCATTATTCTATATGAACACAGGAAGTATTTCTGGATTAGAAATTTCAGGAAGTGTAACAGGAAGAGTTATGGCTAGCGGATTAGTATGTAAAAATACAGGTAATATTTCTGGAATTATAAGTAGTGTTAATGCTAAAGTAATATTGACAGCAAATTATAGTAATACTGGTGACACTGATTCATTTGCAAAAGTTGGAGGTATAGTTGCAATGAATACAGGTGGTACTGTTAGAAATTGTGGAAACAGTGGAACTATTTCTGCTGATAATGGAACTAACACCGATTCTAACGCGTATATTGGAGGTATAGTGGGATTTAATGAGGTTAGTGGAAGCGTATCAGCATCATATAATAAAGGAACTATTTCAGGAAGTTCTACTAGGGATACTGTAACAGGTGGCGTGGTTGGTGCTAATTATTCTTCATCTTCAGTAGATAATTGTTATAATACTGGCAGAGTTTCATCAGTAACAACAGATTCTATATCATATTGTGGTGGATTAGTAGGTATTAATAGGGCTACATTAGAAGATTCATATAACGTTGGTACTGTAAGTTCAAATACATCTAGTTTTGCTGGCGGTATCACTTATGCAAATGAGCAAAGTGGTGTTAGTAGAAATGTATATTATCTAAATACATGTGGTGCAGCTGGAGTAGGAACTTCTAAAACATCAACTGCATTGAAAAATATGGCTACTGATATTGGTATAGATTTCAAAAATGATACAATGAATATAAATAATGGTTATCCTATATTAACTTGGCAGTAGTTATAAAAAACATCATAAAATTAATTTATGGTGTTTTTTAATTCTTTATACATAAGGATAGTTTTTTGATTATTGAATTTAAAATATTTATATAAAAAGTAGATATTTAAATATAATATTTATCTTTTTGTTTGGTAAAAAAAGAGGTTTACATTACTAGTAATTTTTGTTAGAATGTAATAGTAGGTGGTTGTATGAATAAAAAGAATAAAATGATAAAGATACTTATAATTATAGGAATTACATGTATTGTTTGGGGACTAATAGTTATGTTTATTAGTGGTGTAAAAAAAGACCAAAAAGAAATGAATAAAAGAATGGAATCAATTACAAAATCATATGCTAGTTTTACAAAGAAAGTAGAAGAATTTAATAAGACTAGAGATGCATTACATACTGAGTTTTTAGATAAAGTGTACTATGAGACTTTAGCTACTCAAGATACAGGTTTTAAGAATAAATTAAAAGATTATGAAGAAATGGTATCTAATATTAGTTTAAGTACTAAAGATAATCTTAGAAAGTACTGTGTTGACGATGTTTATTATTCTTCAGCTGAAGTTAATAATCAATGTGCATCATTTAAGTCTGGTTATGAAGAAATGGTTAATACTTTTGTAGATGATATTAATCGTTATAATAGTAATTTAGCACAATATAATAAATGGTTAGATGATAATGGCTTAACTACAAGTATTCATTTAGAACCATATCAAACTAAGAAAAAGTATATTGATTATAATAATGATGGTGAGTATGCTGGTAAAGAAACAACAAGTAACGACAAGACTACTGATGATACAAAGGTTGCACCACAATAGAAGAAGGATTGATAAGTAATGAAAGAAAATCAAATAATAGAAGTATTATCATTGGAAGAAAATATAGTTACTGACGATGATATCAAGAAAAAATTTAAGAAAAAAAGAAAAAAGAAGAAACTAGTTATTGCATTTAGTAGTTTAATTGGTTTGTTTGGAGTAGCATTATTTGTTTTATATGGTCCATGGGCTGGATTTAGAAATTTTTGGATTACTACAGCTATGACTACAATGAATCATAGATATTTAGCTACTGCACTATATAGTGATAAGACAATTCAGGAAGTATTAAGAAATAATGCAGTTATTGAGCCAGAAGGAAAGACTAATACTTCACTTATTAAGTTTACTAAATATAAAAAATCTACTGTATATGCAAATAAGTATGAAGAACAAATTCTTGATCGTGATGAAAAGGAATTATATAAAGTTATAAATGTGGATACTAAGAAATATAAAGGATTTTTAGTAGCAATCTATGATCCTTCTAGAATATCTATTGCAACTACTGCTTATTTAGGTAAAAGAGGAGAAGATATTTTAACTGTATCAAAAAGAGAAAATGCTATTATCGCTATGAATGCTGGAGGTTTTTATGATCCAGATTGGAATAGTAATGGAGCACTACCACATGGGACAGTTATTTCTCATGGAAAAGTAGTTAGTGATTATGTAGATGCTAATATGGGTGGAGGATTTATTGGATTTGATAAAGATAATAAACTTGTATTAGGTAGATTCACTAAAGAGCAAGCAATAAATGCAGGTTTAAGGGATGCAGTAGAGTTTGGTCCATTCTTGATAATAAATGGTAAGAGTGCCTTTGTTAGAGGTAATGGAGGATGGGGAATTGCTCCTAGAAGTGCCATAGGACAAAGAAAAGATGGAATAGTATTATTCTTAGTAATTAATGGAAGACTTGCTAATTCTATTGGTGCTGATATGGGTGATTTAACTGAAATAATGGAAAATTATGGAGCTGTTAATGCTGCTAACTTAGATGGTGGTAGTTCATCAGAATTAGTAATTAATCAAAAAATTATTAATACACCTGTTGCAGGCGGAAGAAATGGTCTTCGTGATATGTCAACATTTTGGGTAGTAAAATAAAATTCAGTGAACTTTGTATATAGGTTCACTTTTTCTTTGATTTGTTATATAATTAAATTAGAAAGTATATATTGCAGGGAGTGATATTAATGAAGAAAATAATGGATGGAAATGAAGCTTGTGCTTTATCAGCTTATAATTTTACAGAGGTTGCTGGGATATATCCAATAACACCAGCATCACCTATGGCAGAATTAACTGATAAATGGGCAAATGAAGGAAAAACAAACTTTTTTGGTACACCAGTGAAAGTA
>CACZTK010000101.1 GCA_902784095.1 uncultured Erysipelotrichaceae bacterium
GCAAAAAAAATGGAGGGGCCTGACGGATTTGAACCGACGATCAGGGTGTTGCAGACCCACGCCTTACCACTTGGCTAAAGCCCCATACAAGAGTTATTATATCAAAACATTATAATTATCGCAAGTCTTAATTTAAGGTATGCAATATAATATAATAAAATAACACTTTAATTACTTAAAATATATTCAATTAATGTAGAAACACTGTCATACACATTTTTAGAACTTTTTTTAAGATTATCAACAGAATTTTTCATACAATAACCATTGTAATAATTAATCATCTCAATATCACTATTTCCATCACCAATTGTATAAATGTTTTTCTTATTAAAATTATTTTTCTTTTCTAAAAACATAATTGCTTGTAGTTTACTACTATCTTTAGAAACAATTTCTATTTTTGTTGGACCTATGATATAAGTGTTTATATAATTAGAATACTTTTCATTTATTTTATCATTAATAAGTTTTGCAGTTTCTTCATCAAGATACTGTACATTTATTTTTGTAATGTCTTTATGATCAATGGAAACTCTACTTTCTAATCTACTACACAAAAAATTATTAACTGTTTTTTCTAGATTTAAATCAAGAATTAAATCATTAATAATGTCATTACTAATGTATGATTCGTAAAGAATTTCATTATGACTGTCTAGAATTGTTGCTCCATGATTTATAATAGCAAAGTTATAACTAATATTATACTTAGTAACTACTTTTCTAAAATCAAAGAAACTTCTACCAGTAGCTAAAATAAAAATATTTCCTAAATCCATAAACTCTTTCAATACCTTTTTATTTTTTTCAATATCAATATCATCTAAATAAAACGTTCTATCATAATCACTTACTAATACTTTTTTCATAATATCCCTCTAATTAATTATAACACGCATAATTGTAATTTAATCATAATTTTACATTTTATAGGATAATGTGTTATTATTTTATAGAGGTGAGAGTAATGAAGAAAGTAATATTATATCTAAGTCTATTATTAGTTTTTATTTGCACAGGATGTAGTTCGGATGAAACAGTTGATTTATTAGGAATTGATTTTTCTACTAAGGATAATATAGTATCTTTAAAGAAATATAAAACAGATAATCCATTGGTAGCTATGGAAATAGAAGATTATGGAGCAATTGTTATGGAATTATATCCAGATAAAGCTCCTAATACAGTTAATAATTTTATTTCTTTAATAAAAAAAGGTTTTTATGATAATAATACATTTCATAGATTAGTTCCAGGTTTTGTGTTACAAGGTGGAGATCCAGATGGAACAGGAACAGGCGGACCTGGATATACAATAAAAGGTGAATTTAAAAGTAATGGATTTGATGATAATGATTTAAAACATACTGAAAAGATAGTTTCAATGGCAAGAAGTACTGATAAAGATTCGGCAGGTAGTCAATTCTTTATAATGCTAGGAGAAGCTGATTATCTTGATAACGAATATGCCGCTTTTGGAAAAGTTATTGATGGATATGATATAATTAAAAAAATAGAAAGTGAAGAATTAGTACAAGATCAATCATCTGGAAAACTAATGCACAATTTAACAATAAAAAAAGCTCTAGTTGATACTAGAGGAAAAGAATATGATGAAGTAGAAAAAACTAGTGACTAGTTTTTTTCTTTTTGTAATTGTTTTTCATGTAAACAAGTAGCAATAACATCTGGATAATCACTAATATATATAGCAGACTTATAGTTATCACCTAATTTATCTGCAATAGAATTTATTTCACTTGGATTATTTATTGTCCAAATAAAAATATTCTTATCTTTATCTAACAAGGTATTAATCGTATCTTCAGTTAGTAGTGTTTTCTTTATACAAACATTGTCAAAACAATCAATATATTTTAAATCATTATTATTTTTAATAATGATAGATGTATTATACTCTGGATGTTTTTCTTGTAGTTTTGCTAAAAACTCATAATTACTGCTTTGAAATATTATATTATTTATATCAATATCACTTATTTCTTTTTCTAATTCTTTAATAAATTTTGAATAGTTGGTATCACACTTTAAATCCAATATCAATTTTTTATTTAATTGTTCATTTATACATTCTAATAAAGATGTTAGTTGATATTTTTTTGGATAAAGTTTTTTTCTTCGAGTTTTTAAAATATCTTCATTAATTTCATCCCCGCTAAGATTTATATTAAGTAGGGGATTATTAGGACAATAAAAATCCATTTCTTGTAATTCACATAATTTTTTACTAGATATGTTTACACTTTTATTCTGTAAAGTTAGTAAGCAATTATTATGCGAAAGAACTAATTTTTTATCCTTTGTAAGTCTTATGTCTATTTCAATATAATCAATATAATCCTTTGAATTTGCTAGAGAAAATGAATTTAATGTATTTTCAATTTCTAGTGATGAGAAACCTCTATGAGCGGCTACTAAAAAATCATCAGTTGTAAAATTATCTGTATAGGAAATGACTTTTTTTGTAAATGTTTTTGATTCATCTTTACACAATTTTATTTTGATTCCTCCTGTTAAAATCATCAAACCAGTGGAAAAGTAAAGGGTAAATTTTTTAATTTTCTTAGTCATAATAATCACTTCCACGAACAATATAATATCATAAATAATAAATTAATTGAATAGCACAGTAATTATTAGTGTAAAAAAAAAATTTTTGATAAATCATATTGCAAAAACGACAATAAAAAGGTACAATATATATTAGATAATTATAATAGTAGAGGAGTAATAGTATGAAATTAACAAAAAGTAGTAAAAGACTAATACTTTCGGCTTTTTTTGTTGTATTGCTATTGATAGCAGGTACTTTTGCTTGGATTAGAATTGGATACAATGGTAATAGTGTTCATAAATTAGTAGCAGGTACTTTAGATTTAACTTTGGATGAATCTACATCAGAAGGAATACATGTAGAAAAGGCTATTCCAATCCCATATAGAGAAGGAATTCAAACAACAGAATATACATTCTCATTAGAAAATACAGGACAATACACAACAGGATATAAGATTTCTTTTGAAAATGAGGATGAGTTTGAGGATCAAAATGGAGATACTGTCACAATTACTGATGATAATAGAATTGCTGATAAATATATTAGATATCTATTAGTAAAAAATGGAGAAGATAAAAAAGAAGAAAACTCTAAACTAGTAAGTGAAGCTGATGAAAGAGTAATTGATTCAGGTATTTTGGCTGCAACGGAAAAAAACGAGTATACATTACAAGTATGGATAGATTATGATGCAGGAGATAATGGAACAACACCAGAAGTAATGAATAGATATTTTAATGTAAAACTAAAAATAGATGCTATTCAAGCAGATGGTACTAGTGATGATGGACAAAGTCATAAAAAATATGCCTTGATATTTAATGGAAACGGCGGAACAAGTAAAACAATATTTAGAAATAGTAATGAAGCAGTTGGAGAAATGCCAACAAGTGAAAAAGAAGGATACTCGCTAGTAGGTTGGTTTACTGAACCAGAAGGTGGAACACAAATAACTCCTACAACTCCTATTAATTCAGAAAAAGAAACATACTATGCTCATTGGAGTATTAATCAATATCATGTCGCATTCGATGGAAATGGTGGAACAGATGGAACTGAAATATATGATGACTATAATACAGCATTAGGAACACTTCCAGAATCAACTAGAGCAGGATATACATTTGTAGGTTGGTTTACTGAAAAAACAGGTGGAACACAAATTTCAGAAACAACAACAATACCAGCAAAAGATACAACGTACTATGCTCATTGGGATGCAAATGAATATAGAATATCATTTAATGGAAATGGTGGAACTGATGGAACAGATAAAGTTGGAGATTGTGGTACTGAAATAGGAACATTGCCAACATCAACAAGAAGAGGATATGCATTTGCAGGTTGGTTTACTGATGCGGAAGGTGGAACACAAATAAATGAACATACATTAATTGGAACACAAGATACAACATACTATGCTCATTGGGAAATTGATTTCTATGATGTAACATATGATTATGCTACAAACGGAGGAACATCATCAGATAAAGAAAGTGATGTAGTAATAAATACAGAAGATATAGATTTAACACCAGTTGCTACTAAAGCAGGATATGAATTTGTAGGATGGAATACAAACAAGGATGCAACAACAGGATTAAGTTCATTAAAGATGGGTAAAGCACCAGTTACCCTATACGCTATATATAGAAAGCAAGTTACTGCAACATTTAATGGAAATGGAGCAACACTTTCTGCAAATGCAGTTTCTTGCTATATCTATAATAATGGAACAAGTTGTACTGCAAGTTCAAATGCACCAACTATTACAAGAGAATCTTATGTTATAAAAGGATATTCAACACAAGCTGATGATACAGATAAAGAAACATCAGCTCCTGTTCCAGGAGAAAGTTTCCAAATAGGATTAACTGGAGCAATATACTATGCAATTACATTACAAGCACAAAGTGCATCAGCATATTATTATGGAACAAATGGACAAACTACAATATCACTTAGTTGTACAATGTACAATACAGATACAAAATGTATTTACACATTGCCAAGCGAAATAACAGGAAGCGTTGGTCCAAATGAAACGGAATATGTAGGATTATCAAAAACGAAAAGTTCAACAACTTTAGAAAACGAAATTAATTCAGAAAATAATAAATATTATGCAGTATATGAAAAAGAAATTACATCTACATTCTATTATTATGATGAAGGTGTAGAAACAGCAACAGCAAGTGCACTTAGAATAACGACTACAGATGAAACAGAATATACAACAGAATATCAAACTGTTACAATTCCAAATGAAGTGCTTACTAGTATAGGACCCAATGGAGGTAATTATTCGGGAGTTTCTAGAAATACAAATTCTCAGACAATAGCTACAACAACATCACAGTATAAAAAGTATTATGCATTCTATAATGGAGTATGGACAGCAACTTACAGTAAAGATGATAGTACTGTTACTTCAATAGGAAAAACTTCAGATAGTTGTGATAACTATGCATCAACAGATGAAACAGTATACACAACAACAGGATTAAGTTGTGGGAAAACATTACCAGTAATTAATGCAAAAAGAGGATATACAACAGATGGATGGTATGAAGGAACAACAAAAATTGGAAATTCAGAAGGAAGTTATACAATAACTAAAGATGTATCATTGGTAGGTAAAGCTACAATAAACCAGTATACAGTAACATATAATGCAACAACTAATGGTGGTACAACAACAGCAACTACAGATACAGTAGACTTTGGTAGTAGTATAGATTTAACACCAACAGCAACAAAAGAAGGCTATGATTTCTTAGGATGGAATACAGATAGTACTGCATCAAGCGGATTATCAAGTTTGATTATGGATACAGATAATGTAACATTATTTGCAATCTTTAAAAAATCAACTAGTATTTCACTGGAACCAATTTCACCAACAGAGTATACAGGAAGTCAAATAGTTGCAAATCAAGCAGTTTTAGTTGATGGAAGTAGTAGTCAAACTATAACATATACATATTACACAGATTCAGCATGTACTAATAAAACATTGACATCAAGTGGAGCAGCATCATCAGGAGGTGCTCCGATAGATGTTTTATACGATTCAAATAATGAAGTTATACCATATTATGTACAAGCATCAGTATCAAAAATAGATGGTTCAACACCAGAAACATCATATAAAGCAGCAAAATCAAATTGTGTACCACACAGAATAATTCCAAAAGAAGTAAGTGTAGTATGGGGAGAAACAACAATATTTGATTATAATGGTCATCAACAGGCACCAACAGCAAGTATGACTAGTGTAATATCAGGTGAAACATTAAATGTTACAAGGACACAACAAACAAATGCAGGAGCATATACTTCAACTGCAACTGTTACAGTTACAGGAGGAAGAGAAGAAATAAAGAACTACAGTGTAACGAATTCTCAAAAAGAATATAGAATTAATCCTATAAATAATACATTAACATTAAGTGCAGATCAACATGTAGCATATGGAACAAGTAGTACAACATTTACAATAGAGGAAAATGTAAGTGGAGGAACATTAAGTGTAGTCGATGATAATGAAACGGCAACAGCTTCAATAAGTGGAAATACTGTAACTATTTCAAATTTAGGAGCAATAAATGCAAATACAGTTGTAAAGGTAACAGTAACATCAGGGGCAACAACAAACTATAATTCTGCAACAGCAACATATAATTTAACAATTGATCCAAGGACATTAACAGTAACGGCACAAGCAAAATCAAAAACATATGGAGAAGCAAATCCAAGCTTAACATATACATATAGTGGAAATGTAAGTGGAGAAACACCAGCATTTACAGGAAGCTTAACAACAAGTGCAACAGAAACAAGTAATAAAGGAACATATGATATAACACAAGGAACATTAGCACTAGCAAATCAAACAGGATTTACAGCAAGTAACTATACATTGTCATATAAAAAAGCATCATTAACAGTAAATGCGCGTGCTACAACATGTACAGCAGAAAGTAAGAATGTAACATATCCAGGAAGTGCAGTAACAGGGCCAAATGGAAGCTGTACAAATTTAGTAAGTGGACATACACCAGTATTTACAAATACAGGAAGTCAAAATGGAGTAGGAACCACGACAAATACATTAACAAGTGTAGTAATAGAAAATGGTAGTGGAACAGATGTAAGCAGTAACTACACGATAACAAAAGTAAATGGAACAATAACGGTAACAGGAATAACAAGAACAGCGACATTTAATCCAAATAGTAATACATTATCAACTCCAAGTGGATGTAGTAAGAACGCAACAACAGGAGTAGTAACATGTAATTGTACAACAACAGGAACAAATACAAGTTGTAGCATAACATCACCAACGATAACAGCACATGCAAATACACCAAGTATATGTGGGTACTCAGGATCAGCAACAGGAGTAAAGACAGGATGTAGTACACATAATAGTTCTACATCACTATCTTCAAATTCAACATATTATGCCCAAACATATGGTGATAAAAGTGGAACATTTACAATTCAGGATACAAATGCAGCAACTAAGAGTGGAGGAAGTACAAGTTGTACAGCATATAATGGAGCAGGAAGTTGTAGTATAACATCACCAACATTAGCAGCAAACAGTGGATATACATCATTAGGATGGAAAAAGGATGGAACAACATCATCAACTTCAGCAGATATAGGAAACTCATCTACATCAATATCTATAACTGGAAATGTAACATATAAATCAGTAACATATAAAGCATATAGTTCAACATTTACAGTTAAGGATACTGCAGCAGCAACAGCAAGTGCAACAAGTGCAAGCTGTAATGCATATAATGGAGCAACAAGTTGTA
>CACZTK010000102.1 GCA_902784095.1 uncultured Erysipelotrichaceae bacterium
AACTGGTATTAGAATAATTAATGCCGATAGGAGTTCTACAGAATGTGGAATGACTGGTACTGGTTCAAATATAACAGCATACTGTAATAGTGGATATTAGACATTAAACAAAGAATTTTCTAATTTGAATATAAAAAATTAATATAAGTATAATATAAAAATGGTATTTAGGCATATTGTCTTAATGCCATTTTTTCATTTTAAATTTTTTATTAAATATCTCTTTACTCCGTTTAATTTAATTATTACAAGATATTCACCTCATATTTTACTAATCATAAAACAAAAAAAGGAAGATATTCTATACCTTCCTAATCTCTATTCTACTTTATAACTTGTAGATAAATATCCTAATCCATTTTGACTACTATTCTTATGGCTTGCAGTCCATGTACTATATAAAGTATCTGTTCTATATAGTGTAGAAGTTCCATAGTAAACTGTACGATCATATAAAATAGAAAACATATGAGAAGATAAACTAAATTTAGACATTGTTATAGAACAACTAATTCTTCCCAAATAACCTGCTACTAAGTCACAGCGTTGTGTAACTTGACAAAGCGGATAACTTAATGACATTAAATTATAAAATGGTATGCATAGATAAGTACTTGAACTCTTATCATTTGGGAAATAAAAATTAAAATTATCACTAAGACCACTAGTAGAATATTTATAAGTGTATATATCACTATAATATATACTCCTATAAATATTACTTCGAACTACACTGTATAACTGAAAATACGTCACAGTAGTCATATATGTCTCTTTACTACCTGTTACTTCTGTCCTCATTTCTGTTGGTACCTTAGTAGTTCCAGTAGAAGATGACGTTCTATAATATCTATAAACATTTATTGTTTTAGAAACTTGAGAAGAATCTGTATAATTACCATCAGTATCATACGCCCTAACTTTGAAATAGTAGATTTGTCCATTAGTCAAACCAGAAATTGTTGTAGTGCCTGACGTTGATGATGTGGTAATAGTGCAATTTTCACATACTGTCATAGATGATGCTGAAGTTCCATAAAGAATTCTATATCCGGCAATACCAACATTGTCTGTTGCCCCAAATGATACCGTAACTTGTCCAGATGATGTTCCACTTACTGAAATATACACAGAAGTTGGAGGATTAGCATCAGTAATCGATATTGTATAAGTAGCAATAGCAGAAGCAAAATTAGAATCATTTGCCCTTATTCTATAAGTATATGTATCTGAAGGTGTATTTGCTGCTATAGTTATTGTTGTTCCAGAAAGACTTATATAGCTTGTTTCGTTTCCCTTAGAATTAACTTCAGAAAATTCACTATATTTATATGAACCATATCCACCACTAGCAGGAGTTATACTCGCAGTTTGTGCACTTGTTGAGAATGTCTTTGATATACTTTGATTTGAAAATGTAATTTTTCTTGATAAAGCATCTAATGCACATTGAACATCACTACACAAATTACCATTAGAATCATATATTTTAGCTCTTGAACTATTATATCCTACTTCACTAGCTACTGGATATTTTCCTCTAGCATAAAGTGTAGTTCCATTTTTTATTACCTTATTTGAAATATTAGTATTTCCTGTTGTAATAGAATAAGAAGTGTTTTCATTAAGAGTAGTTGAAACTGAACCAGTCTGACTTGTAGAATAACCTAATTTTTTAAATCCATCATTCACTGCAAATGTTGGTGTATTTGAAGAAGGAGTACAACTTGTTTCTGTATTATATATATAACAGTTTCCACTTGATGAACCTACACTACTTACTTCTGTTGTATTTCTTGAAAATGATACTGATAATTGCCTTTTTGTTATAGCATACCAGGTTGTATTTGATGATATTGTTAATTTTTTAGTAGATGTATTATAATTACTATTATTAGTAGTTAATGATGAACTTGTATTATATCCTACTATTGTGTAATCACTTCTTGTTATTGTTGGTGCATCGACTGTACAACTTGTATTTGGTGCTGCTCCATTCCACGATGGTGCTGTTGTACATTTACTTTGTGTTGTTGATGAAAGTGTTGCTCCATTTGCATTCCAATCTGCTGTATATGTACTTGTATTCGAATAACTAAAGGCATAGAATGTTTTTGACTTACTTCCACTTCTAAACCATGGTATTCCTTCTTTATATGCATACGCTGTTGTATCATGTCCTACTCCACCATCATAACTAAAAGCAGTTGATGAAACTTGGAATGCTCCATTAGATGGCACATTAGGAGTATTAGTTGTTCCTGTTATTTTTGGCGTTACCATAGAGCAATAACTATCTGTATTATATAGTGTACAACTATTTGTTAATGATCCTGTTCCTGTTGCTGTTTTACCATCTAATGTCAATGTATTTCCATTTGCGTTAAATGTTACAACAACATCGTATTTTGTGATTGCATAAAATGTTGTAGAATTCGGCATATTTAAAGTTCCTTCACTTGAAAGTCGTGATGTTTTATCATTAGAATTATTATGAAAACCTAATATCGTATAATCATCTCTTGTTATCTTTGGTGCTTTTAAATTACATCCTGTATTTGATCCACTAGTAGTACATTTACATGTTACAACTCCTGTTGATGTGTTTTTTGTACATCCTGTTGACTCTGTTAACTCTGCTCCATTTGGATAGAATGTTGCACTCCACTCGAGTGGTTTAACCGTTATTTTGAATGTTTTATCTTCTGGTTTATTATAATTTGTAGTATCAGTTGGAGTAAATGATACTGTTATTGTTGCTGTTGATGGACTTGTTCCATTTGAACTTCTTCCATATACAGCAAATCCACTTGATATTCCTGATACTGTAGCTGTTTTCGTTTCATCATTTTGTACTGTTGCATATGTTGTATTATTACTACTTAAATGTACTACTCCTACTGCGTCAACTGATGTATTTGATTTAATATTTGCTGTTAAATATGTTGTTCTACCCACATATGTAGTTCCTTCAGTAGTTGGTATTGTTAATACTGGTGTTGCTTTTGCCATACTACATTTAACTACTTTTGCATTTACTGCATCATCTGCCCACTTATACTGATTCGCATCTGTTAATGCTGCAGTTATTGAATATTCTCCTGCATTAGTTTGATCATATCCACTTAATACATACCCAGTATCTGAAATCTTATTTGTCAATCTTTGACTATATCCTGTATATGTCCTTGCTTCACAAATACTTGTAGTTGGTATTGTTATCTTTGTTCTATTGTCATTTGGTGTTTCTAAATCACTTATTCCTGAATTACTTCCTGATCCTCCACTTGATCCTCCAGAATTGTTGTTATTATATTGATCACCTACTGTTACATCTTTTCCACTTAAATTACCATTATTTGTTAAGTCATCTCCTATTGTTGTATCTTCTATTTTCATTGTTCCATCGTTTGTGACACTTCCACCTATTGTATCATCTGATAAATTTGTTGTTCCCCCATTGTTTGTTACATCTCCACTTACTGTTCCATCCTTTATAGTTGTCGTTCCATTATTATTTGTGACACTTCCACCTATATCTGTGTTACTTGTAGTCGTAGTTCCACCATTATTTGTTACATTTCCATTTACTTTTCCACCATTTATTGTTGTTGAACCACCATTTCCTGTTGTAACACTTCCTCCTATATTTACGTTATTTATTGTCTCTGTCTTATTGTTCGTAACATTTCCTGTTATTGTTCCATTTGATATTGTTGTCTGTCCATTATTTGTTACACTTCCATTTATTGTCTTTCCATTTAAGTCTATTGTCTTATTTGTTCCTGTATTTATTGTTATATTTTCTGTTACATTATCTAATAACTTAACTGTTCCTGTTGGACTTGCATTTATTGCTTCTTGTAATTTTTCATAATATGTTGTTACTCCGTTTACCGTATTTGATGCATATGCTTTCTTTACTGTTACTGTATATGTTTTTGGGGAAGCATTATTATAATTCGATGTATCTGTTGGTACAAAATTTGTGGTTATTACTGCACTTCCCGCTGTTGCTCCTACTACTCCTTGTATTGTTACTTTATTATTTGTATTTGCCGCTATCTCATTACTACTTGCCTGTGTTACTGTTGCCTTTGCTGTATTATTTGAAGTTACTGAAAATTTTCCTTTTACATTTGCTTTTTCATTGAATGTCGTTTTATTTCCTGCTACTATTGTTCCACTTGTTGCACTTAATGTTATTACTGGTGTTGCTTTATGTAATGGACATTTAAATGTCTTTGTTGTATTTGTCTTATCACTCCATCTATATCCTTCATCTAATGTTGCTGTTATTGTGTATCCTGCCTCATTTGCATTTGTTTGACTATATCCACTTAACTTATATCCTGTTCCTACTGTTGTTGATGTTAATTGTTGAGCACTTCCATTATATGTTCTTGATACACATAAACTATTATTTGGTATTTCTGCTTTGTTATATGATTCTATATTTGTACTTGTTGTCTTATCATTCTTATATCCTACATTATCACTTATACTATTGGCTTTTAAACTTATCTTAAAGTTTCCATAGTTTATTCCTTCAAATTTTATTGTATACTTACTTCCATTATTTTCTACTACTGGATCTGTTATACTTACTAGTTTTGCAGATGCACTTGATATTTCTATATTATTACTTAATGTAAATTTCATTGTATCTGGATCTATTAAACTGGTTTCATCACTACATGTTAAATTCATTGTTGCTTGTTCTCCTGTTATTACAAAATTTACTGATGGATCAGAAAATGTACATACTGGTTTCTTTGTATCTACTTTTACTGTTTTTTCACATTTTCCCGTATTTCCAGCAATATCTTTTACATACCCATACCATTTCTTTCCTTTTGTATCTGATTGAGTATCCTTTGTTTTTCCATTATATGTTACTGTTGTTGATGTTGTAATTCCTTGTTTCAATTCTGTTTTATTTTTCTCTGTTACACTAAGTTTTAAATCTACATTTGTCTTATACCATCCTTTTAATCCACTTGTTCCTTCTACATTTAGACTACATTTTGGTGGTATCTTATCTATTACTACTACTTTACTTGTTTTAGATTTCTTATGTCCTTCTGCGTCATATGTTGTTATTTTTATTTTATACTCTCCATCTTTATGGAACTTTGTATCTAATGTTAATGTTTCAGTATAACTAACCATACTTTCTATAGGTAGCGTTCCACTTGATTTATATACATCACCATCTTTATATACTATATATGTATATCCTTTTAACACATCACTATCTGTCATTGTAACATCTATATATGGTGTTTTGTTAACATAATATTTTCCATCACTAGCTAATGATGGCAATGCTCTATAATCAAATGTTATTGTCGCTGGTGTATCTGGTTTTTCTACTACTACATCTCCAGATTCATTTAATAATACTGGACTATATGTATATTCATTTTCTCCTATTTTAGTTACTTTTACCTTACTATTACCACTAAACCTATTTTTATCATAATCTTTTATGTAATCATCAAAATACTTATCTTTAACTAATTCTTCTAGTGTTACATATTCACTCTCATATAGATTTTTTGGTAATAAATCTTTGTGTTCTTGAAAATATATTTTTGCCGTTTCTCCAAATAGTGTGTTCTGTGTCATATTATATGTTTGTCTTTGCGTTTCTTTTGTTCTATTTACTGTTACAATTCCAATTATCGCAAGAATTCCTAATATTACTAATACAGCAAGTAATTCTGGAATTGTAAATCCTTTTTTCTTTTTCATAACATCACCACCAAAGATACACACACTATCCTATTTTAATACATTAATTATATTATTTTTTGCTTATTTAGTAAATACTTTTTTTCTAAAAACATCTATATTTTAATAGTCTTTGTTTTTATTAAGTGTTATACTAATATGTGTAATAATATATTTGAATTGAGGTGATTATTTTGAGTCTAATAAGTCTTAAAAAAGTATCAAAGTTTTACTACAATAAAAATAGCATTAGTAGTGGTTTTTCCAAGATAAATATGAATCTAGATACTTCTGAATTTGTAGTTATTACAGGTGAATCTGGTAGTGGTAAATCTACTTTATTAAATGTTATTTCTGGGCTTGATTCTTATGAAGAAGGAGAAATGTACATTAATGGAAAAGAAACATCACATTATAGTGAAGTGGATTATGAACAATACCGTAGAAAATATATTGGAAATATATTTCAAAATTTTAACTTAGTTAATAGTTACACTGTATATCAAAATATTGAATTAGTATTACTATTAAATGGATATAAAAGAAAAGAAATTAGAAAAAAAATATTAAATGTTATTGATATGGTAGGACTTACTAAATACAAAAATACAAAAGCTAGTAAATTATCAGGTGGTCAAAAACAAAGAGTTGCGATTGCTCGTGCACTTGTAAAAGAAACACCTATTATAGTTGCCGATGAACCTACTGGTAATTTAGATGTTAAATCTGCAAAAAGTGTTATGAAACTATTATCTGAAATAGCAAAGAACAAACTCGTTGTTATCGTGACTCATAATTATGAACAAGTAGAAGAATATGCCACTAGAAAAATAACTATGAGTGATGGAAAAATAATTGAAGATAAAAAAATAAAAGATTCTGAAATAAAAGAATCTACTCCTATTGAGTATAAAAACATAACTTTTTTTAATAAAGTATTATTAGGATTAAGAAATACATTTAATATTAAAACAAAATTTATTCTCTTATTATTAGTATATTTTTTCTTAACAGTACTAGTATTTTCAAGTTACTCATCAATTAGAAAAATAGATCATGACAATTCTTTTTCCGGATATAACGCTTATTTTAAAAATAATTCAGTAGATAGAATTATAATTAATAAAAAAGATAAAACCCCTTTTACTATCGAAGAGTTTAATAAATTAAAAAATCTTAAGAATATTGAAAGAGTAGTTGAAAACGATTTATTCTTAGACATATCAGTAAATATGTCCGGAGAAAATTATGATTTTTATGGACCATTAGACAATATAAATAATATTAATAAAGTTAGCATAGGTAGAATGCCTTCAAATGATAAAGAAATAGTTGTTGCTGGTAATCCAGATGATTACATTCTTTCAAACTTACATGAAGCAGTTTTAAAAGACACATATAAAATATATGACAATGATAATTATAGTATTAATGATAATATTAAGATAGTTGGTATAGTTTATGATAAAAAAATTAATGAATATGACTATACTCTATATGTACCAAATAGTACTATCCTAAGTGCTGAAAAATTAAATAATATTAACCGCAGTAACTCAGAACTTACTATAAATGGAAAAGTTTACACAGATAACTCCCCTTCTCTTCAATATAAAATAATCCCTAAAGATGGTATTAATAATGGAGAAGCTATTATATCTGATACATTTAGTTCATATTGTTATAAAGAAAAATGTGAAGGAACTAATTTTCATCTACATATTAAGAATTCATATTATGAAGAGAATATTGATTTTATTCCTCAAATAGTCTTTAATCAAAATACATTTAATAAATATACAGGTTTTCCTAAAGATTCATATTATGATTATACAAACGCAATATTTATAAGTAATGATACCTATAATAAACTTTTCTTAAGAGATTCATACCAAGCAAGTATATTTGTTAAAGATGTAAAAAATATATCTGATACAAAAAAAGAATTAGATAAACTTGGTTATAATAGTCATTCTATGAAAGATATGATTGTAAATGTAGATGAATCAATAATGGGTATATTAAGATTATTTAGAGTTGTTTCATTTGTTATATCAATTATTGTATTATTCTTTATTTCTTACTTTATTATTAGAATTATCTTAAAATCTAGAAATATTTATTACTCAATTATAAGAATATTAGGATCAACTAGAGTAATTGCTAAAAACTTATTAATGTTAGAATTATTTAATGATATTAATATTGCCTACTTAGTTTTCTTATCACTAGTATTTATAAGTAAAAATGATGTTGTTAAAATAAAATATATTAAATCATTAATAGAATACTTTAAATTCAGTGATTATATATTTGTATATGTAGTTTTAATTAGTATGTCATTACTAATATCTTGTAGATATTCTAGAAAACTATTTACAAAATCAGCACTAGAAACTTATAGGGAGGAATCATAATATGATAAAGTTAGAAAAAGTTAATAAATATTTCAATAGATTTAAAAAGAATCAAATTCATGTTATTAATAATACTTCCCTAGAGTTAGGAGAAACTGGTTTAGTTGCTTTTCTAGGTGAATCAGGATGTGGTAAAACAACATTATTAAATGCTATTGGTGGCTTAAACAGAATTAATAGTGGTAAGATTTTTATAAATGGCAAAAAGCTTCCTAGAAGATGTGGATATAGAAAAGATAGATTAAGGACTCTAAATATAGGATATATTTTCCAAGATTATAATTTAATAGATGATATGACAGTATTTGATAATATAAGTTTATCTTTAAAGATGATAGGTATTAAAGATAAGAATATTATAAAAGAAAGAGTAAATTATGTCTTAGAAAAAGTAGATATGTACCGTTTTCGTAATCGTCTAGCAGGTGCCTTATCAGGTGGTCAAAGACAAAGAGTTGGAATTGCCCGTGCTATTGTCAAAAATCCATCTATTATAATTGCTGATGAACCAACTGGTAACTTAGATAGTAAAAATACAATTGAAATAATGAACATAATTAAGTCTATTTCAAAAGAAAAACTAGTTATATTAGTTACCCATGAAAAAAATATTGCTAAATTCTACGCCTCTAAAATAATAAATCTTGAAGATGGTAAAATAACTAGTATTATTGAAGAAAATGATACAAAAGAACTAGACTATAGAATGGATAATAAAATATATCTTAAAGATTTTGAAGTAACAGAAAAAATTAAAGATAAAAATTATAATATTAATATTTATTCTAGTAAACAAGATAAACTAAATATAGATATTATTATAAAAGATGGAAACATTTATATAAATAATAAAAATATCGGTATAATGGAAGTAATTGATAATGATTCCAATATCGAAGTAATCAATGATAGTTATAAAAAAATAACTAAAGAAGATTATTTATCTAGTGATTTTGATTTATCTAAATTATCAAATGATAATATACACATGAGATATAGATCAGTATATAATCCAATTACTATGATAAAAGATGGAATAAATAGAGTAATAAATTATAAATTAATTAAGAAAATGCTTCTTTTTGGATTCTTTGTATCAAGTATGTTTATTATTTATGGAGTAAGTAATATTGCAGGTGTAACAAGAATTGATGATAAAAAGTTTATAACTACTGACAGAAACTATGTTTATGTATCAGATTTTAGTAAAGAAGGATATGATAAACTTAAACAAGTAGCAGGAGCAACTTATGTAATTCCAGGAGATTCACTTTTTAACTTCAGTCCAAAACCTGATAACTTATATCAATTTAAAAATATTGTTGGAACCATTCAAGCAAGTGTAGTAGCATCTTCTACAATTAATAAAGATAATCTAATCATTGGTAATCTACCTAATAACAATAAAGAGATTGTTATCGATAAATTTCTATTTAATAAATACCATAAAACAGGAAATGAACTATGCTTAAAACTACTTGATATTAATAAGCCTGAAGAGTTAATTGGATTTAAATTAAAGTTAGGAAATAGCATATATACAATAGTTGGTGTTTCTAATATAAATGCTCCAACAATATATATGAAACAAGAAGAATTCCAAAATCTTTTAATTAATAAAGTTTCATATGCAACAGATGATTTAGGACAAATTGATGATTCGGCTGAAACATATAAAATATATGAAGGAGCAAATATAGAACTAAAAAAAGGTAATTTGCCAGTAAATGATTATGAAGTAATAGTTAATATTTCAGAAAAAGATTCAATGCCTTTAAATAAAGAAATTAATAAAAAAATAAATGGTGTTAAACTAAAAGTAGTAGGATATTATGATAGTATTTATGAAGACAGTTCTTATTATGTAAATAGTAATATGCTGAATTATATAATCTTAAAGAATAATAAAGGATATAGTATTTATACTTCTAATAAAGATAGTTTAATATCTGAATTAAATAAATTAAACTATAATGCTAAAGATGTATATAGGGTAGAAAAAGAAAAGTACACTAAGAATACTAAAAAAAGTGTTAGAAATTCTCTTATAATATCTGGAATAATTTTACTTATATCTTTTGTTGAAATATTCTTTATGATTAGAGCATCTTTCCTATCTAAAATAAAAGAGATAGGAATTAAAAGAGCAATTGGTATTAAAAAACTAGATATATATAAGATGTTTACAGGAGAAATATTAGTAATTACCACTCTTACAGGTATCCCTGGACTACTTGTAATGTCATCATTCCTAAAAGAATTGGCTAAAGTAGAATTCTTTGAAGGACAGTATATAATAAATAATAAAGTAGTATTTATTAGTTTTATACTAATATATGGATTAAATATTATAGTTGGATTATTGCCACTATACAATCTATTAAGAAAAGAACCTGCTGATATATTAGCAAGAAATGATATAAATTAAAGAAATTTTCAAGTAATCCTTGAAATTTCTTTTATTTTGTAATATAATCTATATTGCATATCGACTTAGATGGCAAATTTAGAGTTCTTTAATGTGTTTCTTTAGGTTTTAGTAACTTGCGCCATCAAGGTGAAAGAGAAACTCCCTAAAGTTCGGCTAAATAATTTAAGTATTTATGTAATCTATATGAAAGGAGAAATATTATGTCAAGATATACTGGATCAGAATATAAAAGAGCTCGTCGTGTTGGTTTTTCAATTTCTGAAACTGGAAAAGAATTAGCACGTCGTCCATATGGTCCTGGTCAACATGGTAGCGCTCGTAAAGGAAAACTATCAGACTATGGAATCCAACTTAAAGAAAAACAAAAAGTTAGATTTATGTATGGATTAAGTGAAAGACAATTCAGAAAAACTTTTGATGAAGCTGCTAAAATTCAAGGTATTCATGGTACAAACTTCTTAAGATTACTTGAATCTCGTCTTGATAACTTAGTTTATCGTATTGGATTTGCTTCAACTAGACGTGGTGCTAGACAATTAGTTAATCACGGACACATTACTGTTAATGGTAAAAAAGTTGATATTCCATCATACAGAGTTAAAACAGGAGATGTAATTTCATTAAAAGACAAGGATAAAGAATTAAAAGTTGTACTTGAAGCATTATCTAAAGTTACAAAAAGAGTTGAATTCATTAATTATGATGATAAGAAAATGCAAGCAACTTATGTTAGACTTCCAGAACGTGCAGAACTTAATGCTGATATAAATGAAGCATTAATCGTTGAATTCTATAATAAATAAAAGAGATTTATTAGATACTAGTACCTGTCAAGTACTCACTAAATAAAAAGATAAATTAATTTGAATATTTTAATCGATACTGTACAGGAGACAAGT